>JAOUCV010000159.1 GCA_029859555.1 Gammaproteobacteria bacterium | reverse complement strand
TTTATCATTGACCGCTCTGGCAACATACGCTTCGTTGAAACCGGCTACACCTCGGCTATCGGTCTGAGAATACGATTATGGTGGGCTGGCCGTTAATTATTGCCCGGCTTGTCGAACAACCCCCTGCAGGAGCAGACCTTGTCCACGACAGGTGTTGTTAAAACAATCGCGGACAGGGTCCGCTCCTACAGACAATTCTAGGCGGCTGCCTTTCTCTTGCCGGATTCGCTCATGTACAGCATCACCATGGCGACAATAACCAGCAGCAACTGCATACCGGTTGACTGGATGTTTGCATGAATACCCAGCAACTCAATACTCGGGATATTGATCGGGTCCAGCGGAATCCTGCCGGCTTCCTGCAACGCAGCAATACCGTTCCCGGTAAATACAAACGCCAGCACCAGCATGAATATGCCACTGACCGCAAAAAACTGTCGCAATGGCAGCCGCGTACTGTAGCGCAGGATTAACCAGCCCAGCACGACCAGCAGCGCCGCCGCCGTCAGCAGACCCGAGAAGATCATGCTCTGACCTTCTGCAGATGCCTGCACCCACAATGCCTGGTAAAACAGCACTACTTCAAACATCTCGCGATAGACAGCAATGAATGACAGCCCGGCCAGCCCCCACAGGGTGCCGGTACCCAGATGACGTTTCAGACTGGTCTCGATAAAGGCCTGCCACTGCACCGCACTGGTCTTGCTGTGCATCCAGAAACCCACGGAAAACAGTACCACCGCTGCAAACAGCGCTGCAAAACCTTCGGCAAGTTCACGCTGTGCACCACTGATATCGATAAAGGTATTGGCGGCAATCCAGGTCGCAGCACCCAGCACGAAGGCACCGGCTATACCCGCGTATAAATAGACCAGCCCGTCACGACGGTCAGTCTTGATAAGAAAAGCAGCCAGTGCCGCTATCACCAGCAAGGCTTCCAGTCCTTCACGTAACAGGATCACCAGTGCGCTGACAAACGCTGTCTTGCCGGACAGCGCCGTAGTTTCCAGCTTGTTCACCGCGACCTCCAGCAAGGTCTCGATCTTTACAACACCGGCCTCGACGGCTGCTGCGCCAGCGTCCTTGCGGATCAGGTTACGGTAGCTGGTCATGGCGGATTCAATGTCTTTCCTCAGGTCGGGATCAACGGCATTGATATTGCCTTCCATCAACTCAAAACCTTCAAGGTAGGCATCGACAGCAAGCTCGTAGGCTGCCTGCCTGTCACCGGCCCGGTAGGCTGTGAGGCTTTCCGCCAGCTTCATCCGGCTGAATTCAAGCAACTGGCTACCGGAGGTGTTTGCAAAGAACTTTTCCGGATAGGCGCGCAGCCAGGCCATCACGGCAAGACCGTCTTCGCCATGAGCCGCCCGTACCTCTGCCGGTGTGTGTGTGGCTATATATTCAATCTGCACCAGACCGGCGTCATCTGCCAGCTGTCCTGCCACTGCTGCGCCGCGCTGCTGCTCATCAACCGAGGTCGCCATTTGCCCGACATAAAAGGCCAGCGCCCAGCGTTGCGCTTCATCAAGATCGGTGTACGCCTGCATGGCCGTACCTTCCAGCCCCTGGGAAATGGTGTTGTACAAGCCCATCACGGTACGATCCATGTAACGCGCGCGCTCGGTAAAGTTGGTGGGCGGCGGGTCCATGGACGCTGCCAGCGGTCCATTACCCTGCCCGGTCATACCATGACAACTGACACACTGTTGCGCGTACAGCATGCCGGCCGCTTTCAAATCAGGTGCACTCCTGGGTGTAACCGTCACATCAAAGCCTTCAATAAAAACCTGCCGCATGGTGGCAGTCAGCGCCTTCACATCAACGGCATCCGCACGTGTCTCAACCAGTCGAGCAAGCTCAGCCGCCTGCACCGTCAACTGCTGTCTGGCTTCGGAAGCAGGCAGTATCGCCACCTGCTCGACGATAGCGCCGGAAAAATCCTGCATCTCGTCATACTCAAAGGAATTGATGATTTCGCCGTTCTCGACTGCGCCGCCATAATCGACGCCAACGTAATCGACAAGCTGTATGAGTTGCTGGATATTCGTTGCAGAGGCGGCCACTGAAAAAAGCGCCAGCAATAAAAATATGGATAATCTGTTCATGGCTCGAAAAAGCATAGCCGAGCGCTATTATTAATGCAAATCATTCTCATTACATATTTCTATCGGGGCACTAATAAAGGAAATATATTCATTTTTATCAACTATTTGTCGATACAGTTGTCGTATATGGAAGATCTTACAAACGTGCGTCAGAATGCCGCTGGTTTCCCCTGGACCCCTCGGTAACACTTGCCAGCAGATTCAAATAGGGCATAGTCTTGTAGCTGCATGCAAAAACGATTTCAAAAATTTCTGCTCATTATGCTGGCGCTTGCACTGACCATCGCACCGCTGCGCAGCGCCTGGGCGGTGCCGGACATTCCGGCCACAGAAACAGAATCTCACTGCGCGCAACTTGAGATACAAGCTGCCGCTAGCGGCACCTCTGAATCCCAACACTGCAAGAAGGATTGCAACGGCAGTTGTTGCGATGCCAGCTGCAACAGCTGCGTACCGGCTGCAAGCGCCATCTCCGGCTCCCTTGCACTGAAAACATCGATCAATGCAAACACGCACGATCATGCCATCCGCATGGAATTTTCCGGACGCACCGTCATACCCCCGCTACGACCACCCGCCACTCTCTAGCCTGACCGGTTAACACACACGCATGACCTTGCGTCAGTGCGTGCTGTCATTCTGTTATTGCCATGGAGAGTTACCATGTTTTATTCCCGGAGCATGATCCGGACCCTGTGCACCCTTGCCGGTGGACGGGGAATGCAAATCCAAGACCTGTCATTGCTGGCCATGTCGTTGCTGCTGATAGCAACAAGCGGTGCCCGTGCCGACCTGAACATCGATGAAGCTGTCAGGCTGGCGCTCACTGACGACCCGTTGATCGCTGCCAGCCAGGCACGTTCACTGGCACTGCAGGACAGCGCCATCGCAGACGGGCAGTTACCCGATCCGCAACTGAGAACGGGCATCTACAACCTGCCCACTGACAACTTTCATATCAATGAAGAACCCTCCACACAGTTGCGACTGGGTCTGCAACAGGCCTTTCCGCGCGGCAAAACCCTGCACTACCGGCAACGCCAGGGTGAGTGGCAGGCAAAAGCGGCCACGGCCAGCGCCGCACTGGGGGCACGCCAGCTCGCCCTGGATGTGCGCAGATATTTCCTGGAGCTCTACTACCAGACACGGGCCGGTGCGATTGTTGCAGAAACCCGTGCGCTGTTTTCACAACTGGTCGATATCACCCGGGCGCATTATGCAACCGGTCGTGTCAGCCAGCAGGATGTGCTGAATGCCTCGCTGGAACTGGCACGCCTTGATGATCGCAGCACCCGTATCCTGAACGCGGCTGATATCAACCGTGCAACACTGATGAAGTGGATTGGCGAAGCGGCCAGCTTGCCGGTGAACAGCAACTTCCCGGCCCTGCCGACGCCTGCCGCACAGGCAGTCATCCAGGCGGGGCTGCCGCAACACCCGGCCATCCGCATACAGACAGCCAGGCTGGAGGCCGAGAACCAGTCGGTGAGCATTGCGCGGGAACAATACAAGCCCGGCTGGAGTGCCGGTCTGGAGTACCGCAAGCGCTTTGGTGAAGACCCGGATGGTGATGACCGCTCCGACATGATGGCAGCCATGCTCACCGTGGATATCCCGCTGTTCACAAAAAACCGCCAGGACAAACGCCTGTCTGCCAGTATCCAGCAGGCTTCATCGCTACAGCTGAAACGTACTGACAGGCTGCGCGAACTGAAGCAGCAACTGGATACCGACTACGCCAACTGGCAACGGCTCGGTGAACGCGCTGTGCTGTACCAGTCGCAGCTGCTGCAGGCAGCCAGCGCCAATGCGCAGGCATCCCTGAATGCCTATCAAAGCAGTGTCACCGAATTCACCACCCTGATGCGTGCACGCATTACCGACCTCGATGTACGCCTCGCCGACCTGCGTATTCGCGTTGACCGCGCCAAGGCCCAGGCCAGCCTGCTGTATCTCGACGGAGAAAGCCAATGAACAACGAATACCTGAAAACCCTGGTCCGCAATCTGCTGCTGCCCTTGCTGCTGTTGCCGGCAGCGGCACAGTCAGCCGCCGATGACGGGGAAATTCTCTACTGGGTCGCACCCATGGATGCCAACTACCGGCGTGACAAACCCGGCAAGTCCCCCATGGGAATGGAACTGGTCCCGGTGTATGCCAGTGCCGGCGGTAGCAGCGGTAACGTAACCATTGCAGCGGAAGTCATCCAGAACCTCGGGATCCGCACCGCAACCGTGGAACGCTCACCGCTGTGGCGCGCAATCGATACCGTTGGCTATGTCGAGTATGACGAGACCAGGGTCAGTCATATCCACCTGCGCACCGAGGGCTGGATTGAACAGCTGGTTGCGCATTCGGAAGGTGAGCGCATCAGCAAGGGTGAGCAACTACTGGCACTGTATTCACCCGACCTGGTCAATGCGCAGGAGGAATTCGTGCAGGCACTGGCGCTGGGAAACAACACCCTGACACGGGCATCGCGCGAACGCCTGCTGGCGCTCGGCATTCCTGCAGACCAGGTCAAACAGCTTGAAAAAAGCCGCAAGGTCCGTCAAAACATCGCGATCTATTCACCACAGGACGGCGTGGTATCAAAACTCATGGTACGCCATGGCATGTATGTGATGCCGAAGGACCTGGTCATGAGTCTTGCCGATCTCTCCAGTGTCTGGCTGATCGCAGAAGTGTTCGAAAGTCAGGCTGACTGGGTAAAGGTTGGCCAGCCGGCCGAGGTCAGCCTGGCATTTTTACCGGGACGCACCTGGGAAGGCGCGGTTGAATACATCTATCCAAGTCTGGATGCGAAGACCCGTACACTGAAGGCACGCTTGCGCTTTGACAATCCGGACGAGGCACTCAAACCGAATATGTACGCCAATGTCAGGATCTTCGGCGGCGCCAGGGAAGATACAATTGTTATCCCGGTCGAAGCACTGATCCGCACCGGTCGTGAATCACGCGTGGTCATCGCGCTGGGTGAAGGCCGTTTTGCCAGCCGTACGGTGACCGCCGGCATTGAAAGCGGCGACCGGGTAGAGATTGTTGCCGGACTTGAGCCGGGGGAGGAAGTCGTTACCTCTGGACAATTTCTGATCGATTCCGAGGCCAGTCTCAAGGCCAGCATGACGCGCATGCATGCCAGCGACGATGCAAACGGGCAGGATACGTCGCAATGATTGCGCACATTATCGACTGGTCAATCCGCAATCGTGTGCTGGTGATACTGCTGACGGTGATGCTGACCGGCTGGGGCATTTATGCGGTGCAACAAACACCGCTGGATGCGATACCCGACCTGTCCGACGTACAGGTCATCATCAAGACCAGCTACCCGGGCCAGGCACCGCAGGTGGTGGAAGACCAGGTAACCTATCCGTTGACAACCGCCATGCTGTCGGTGCCCAGGGCGGTTAATGTACGCGGCTATTCATTCTTCGGTGATTCCTTTGTCTACGTGATTTTCGAGGATGGTACCGACCCCTACTGGGCACGCTCGCGGGTGCTGGAATACCTCAACCAGGCCGCCAGCAAGCTGCCGGCCAACGCGCGCCCGCAACTGGGACCGGATGCCACCGGTGTCGGCTGGGTGTATGAGTACGC
>JAOUCV010000158.1 GCA_029859555.1 Gammaproteobacteria bacterium | reverse complement strand
CAGGGACTGCTGCACTGAAAATCAGCAACCAGGACCTTTCCCTGAACGCAAAATTCGGCGTCGATTTTCCTGTCGAGGAAGATGCTGCCTCTATAAACCTGGAACTGGCTGTTGAACATGCGGATGTCGGGCGTGTGCAGGCGTACCTGCCAGCCGGCAAGATGTCTCCAGCAGCTGTGAGCTGGCTGGATGACAGTCTCAAGAGTGGTGCTGTCAGCAACGGTACGGTGGTTGTTAACGGCCGCTTTGACCAACTGCCCTTTGATAACGGCGAGGGGCGGCTCGAGGTGCGTTTACCGGTCACTGGTGCCGAGTTGCATTTCAATCCCGGCTGGTCGCCGTTAACGCAAATCAATGCGCAGGTAGATTTTACCGGGCGCTCCATGGATATTCTCGGTAGCACTGCCCTGATGCGTACGGCCGAGCTGGAAAATATCCATGTGCAAATCGAGGATCTCGCCAGTCCGGTGTTGACCATCAAGGGTAATGCCAGCGGTGACTTGCCGGTGATGCTGGCGGAGCTTGGCAGCAGTACGCTGGGTGAAACCTACGGAGGCTTTGTCGATAGCGTGACCACCAGTGGGCCAGCCTCGCTGGCGCTGGATATCAGCTTGCCACTTACGGAAACCAGGCAAGAGGTGCAGGTAAGCGGAAAAATACAGCTCGGGGACAATACCTTAAGTATCAATGATACCGAGTTTGAACTGCGGCAAATCAAGGGCCGGCTGGACTTTGATTCGAACGGTATCAAGGGCAAGCAGCTGCAGGCGAAGCTGTTTGACAGGGCAGTTGTCGCCAACGTCTGGACAGATGCAGGCGCCACGCATATTACACTGGACGGACGCCTCGGCGTGCTGGACCGTTATGTGCCAAAGGATAATGCAATTGGCGCGGCCATCTCGGGTGGCAGTGACTGGCATGTGCTGGTGGTTGTTCGCGGCATGCCTGCACGTGGCAAGCAGGCGAATGTCGACGTGGTGGTGAAGTCTGATCTGGTCGGAACACAGGTTGATTTGCCAGTACCATTTGGCAAGCGAAAAACTGCTGAACGTTCGATATCCATCAGCATCAACAATGCGGTTGAGCCGGTAAAAACCCTGCGCATCACCTATGGCAGGGTGCTGGATGCCTTGCTGGATATCAGCGCTGACAAGCAACCAGCCACAATTCTGAAGGCTGCGGTAACCAGCGGTGGTGCCGAACCGGTGTTGCCGGATGAGGCGATGATCCTGTTAAGCGGTGATCTAAACCGGCTTCATGTTACCGAGTGGCGGCCGCTGCTGACGGGCGGCGGTGGTGGTGCCGGTCTGCCGGTCAGGCTGGTGCTGCAGGTTGGGGAGCTTGAGGTACAGAATTATTTTCTCAGCGAAGTTGTCGTGGCGATGGATTCGGCTGGTGATATCTGGAATATCAAGGTCGATGGTCCGGCTGCCGCCGGTGATGGCCAGCTGGTGAACACCGACGCCGGGCTCGACAGGGTAGTGATGAAGCTTGCCCGGCTGAAAGTTCGCAGTGGCGAGCTGCCGGCTACTGCATCGGCCAGCGAGATACTGCCGGCAGACTTCCCGGACTTTGATGTCTCGATAGAAAAGCTGGTTTATAACAAGGCGCAGCTCGGTCAGTTTGAGCTGCAGGCATCAAAATTACCCGGCAACCGCTATCACGTGAAAAAGCTGTCACTGTTTTCTGATTTGCTTGATATGCAACTCACCGCTAACTGGGAACAACAGGGCGGTCAGCAATTATCCAGTATGGAGCTAAAGGTCGAGCGGGGGAAAATGGACCGGTTGATGCGCCTGTTTGATTACCAGAAAAGTATTGAGGACGGTGAGCTCTCAGGCGCATTGCGTGTTAACTGGCCGGGTGCGCTGTGGGATTTTTCACCGGCTAGCGCAGAGGGAAAATTGCGGATCAAGATCGAAGATGGCCAGTTGCTGGATGTAGAGCCCGGAGCTGCCGGGCGCGTACTGGGTCTGACCAGCCTCAGCAAGTTGCCACGACGCCTGTTACTGGATTTCAGTGACCTTTACAAGGAAGGCTTCAGTTTTGACAGTATCAAGGGTACTTTTACCCTGGACGAGGGTAATGCCTATACGAATGATCTGTACGTCGACGGGCCGGCCGCCAAGATCGAGATTTCCGGGCGTATCGGGCTGGCTGATGAGGATTACGATGAACTGGTGACGGTGACACCGTACGTGCAATCCGGCCTGTCGCTGGCCGGTGCACTGGCGGCCGGGCCGGTCGTCGGTGCGGTGATTATCTTCGCCGACAAGCTGCTGGAAGACAAGCTCGGTCCTCTCAGCAGGATCGGGCAGAAGCAATATTCGGTAACCGGGCCGTGGAGTGATCCGCTGATTGAGGAACTTGGCTCTGGAGATGCTGGAGCGGTGCAGCAGGAAAGTGACGAGGAAGCAGTCGATACGGCGCCTGATTATAATGACGACTTTGAATAGCCTTACTTCGCGTGGTGCAGTTGGCCGCAGCAAAAAGGCTGTTTTCAGAAATTGTGTTATTCTTTAGAGTCTGTCCGTATATCAACGTAACTGGCAAAAAATATGAGTGTTGTTGCATGTATCCAGATGGCTTCCGGCCCTAATATCGGGGCAAATCTGCTGGAAGCCGAGCGCCTGATCGAAGAGGCCGTTAGTCAGCAGGCACGGCTGGTGGTGCTGCCCGAGAATTTCGCACTGATGGGCAAAACCGAGCAGGACAAGGTCACCGAGCGTGAAGAGCCGGGCAACGGACCTGTACAGACGTTCCTGTCAGAACAGGCATCGCGCCATGGTATCTGGCTGGTCGGTGGCACTATCCCGCTGGTCGCACAGGACCCTGACAAGATACGCGCCAGTTCCCTCGTGTTTGATGACAAGGGAAAGCAGGTTGCCCGCTATGACAAGATCCACCTGTTCGATGTCGAACTGCCCGACAATGCAGAGCAGTACACGGAATCCGATACCATTGAACCGGGGGACCAGGTTATTGTTATTGATTCACCCTTTGGACGCCTCGGGCTGTCAGTATGCTATGACCTGCGCTTTCCGGAATTGTTCCGGCAGCAACTGGAGGCCGGTATGGAAATCATAGTGCTGCCCTCTGCATTTACCGCAACAACCGGCCGTGCGCACTGGGAAGTGCTGGTACGTGCCCGTGCCATTGAAAATCTTTGCTATGTGATCGCGCCGGACCAGGGTGGCTACCATCTCAACGGCCGCGAAACATACGGCCACAGCATGATCGTTGATCCCTGGGGTTCGGTATTAAACAGTCTCAATCGCGGCCCGGGTGTCGTGTGCGCCGAGGTCGAACTCGGGCGTCTGAATAATGCGCGCCGCAATTTTCCGAGTATCGAACATCGTCGGCTTCAATGCCTGAATAAATCATCATGAGTCAATCAAACCTGGATATCGCACGGCAACGTCTGCTTGCCCCGGCAGGTATTGACGAGAATGACCTGAACAAGGTGTTCGGCAGCTTGCTGGGACATGCCGTTGACAGTGGTGACCTGTATTTCCAGTCAACCCGATTTGAATCCTGGGTGCTGGAAGACGGCATCGTCAAGGAAGGTACCCACAGTATTGAGCAGGGTGCCGGGGTGCGCGCAGTCAGTGGTGACAAGACCGGCTTTGCCTATTCCGACGAGATTATGATGCCGGCACTGTTGCAGGCCTCGGGCGCGGCACGTGCCATCGCCAAACAGGGCAGTGAGGGCAAACTGCAGGCCTGGCATGCCCGCGATCATCAGTTATTATACCCGGCGATCGATCCGCTGGATGGCATGAGCGCGGATGACAAGGTGTCCTTGTTAAAACAGCTGGATGCCGAGGCACGTCAACAGGACCCCCGCGTCAGGGAAGTAATTGTCAGCCTGGCCGGTGTGCATGAAGTTGTCATGGTGGCTGTCAGCGATGGCACACTGGCTGCAGATGTACGTCCGTTGGTGCGTTGTAATGTCACCGTCATTGTTGAGCAGGACGGCCGCCGCGAGCAGGCCAGTTCCGGTGGTGGCGGACGTTCCGGCTATGGCTTTTTTCTGGATGAAGATCGCGCCAAAGGCTATGCGCATGAAGCTGTGCGCCAGGCACTGGTGAACCTGGATGCCGTTGACGCTCCCGCCGGCAGCATGCCGGTGGTACTGGGTCCCGGCTGGCCGGGCATCCTGTTGCACGAAGCGATTGGTCATGGCCTTGAAGGTGATTTCAATCGCAAGGGTACGTCTGCTTTTGCCGGTATGGTGGGTCAGCAGGTGGGTTCGCCGCTGTGTACCGTGGTTGATGACGGCACCCTCAGTGGTCGACGCGGTTCATTGAATGTCGATGATGAGGGGATCGAAGCCCAGAATACCGTGCTTATCGAGAACGGCATCCTGAAAGGCTACATGCAGGACCGTATGAATGCCGGGCTGATGGGTGTCGGCTCCACCGGTAACGGCCGCCGCGAGTCCTATGCGCACCTGCCGATGCCGCGCATGACGAACACCTACATGCTCGCCGGTGAACACGATCCACAGGAAATTATTGCGTCCGTCGACAAGGGTATCTACGCTGTCAATTTTGGTGGTGGCCAGGTCGACATTACCTCCGGCAAGTTCGTATTCTCCGCCAGTGAGGCCTACCTGATTGAAAAAGGCAAGCTTACACGCCCGGTCAAGGGTGCCACGCTGATTGGAAACGGCCCGGAAGTGCTCAAACATGTCTCCATGCTCGGCAACGACCTGCAGCTGGATCCCGGTGTCGGCACCTGTGGCAAGGAAGGCCAGAGTGTGCCGGTCGGGGTGGGGCAGCCGACCATGCTGATTGACAAGCTGACAGTTGGTGGCACCAGTTCCTGAAAACAGCTGTCAGTTAGCGGCCGGGCTTCAGTCGGGACTTCCTGCCAATCCCTGAGAGTTATGAAATGTTTGTAACGGGTATATGCACCAGCCTTGTTGGTATATCTGCGAACTATAAGCAGGACAATCGGGAGGGAGACCACAATTAATAGCGTGCTTGCAAAAAACTTCTTGAATCTGTCGATAAAGCGCGGATCAGGTAAATGACCTTCCGTTAAAACACTTTTTACTGCTAACCCTGGTATGAATACGCAACACGATCTGGAAGTTTTATTAAAATCACGTACCCCCCTGCTTGTCATTGAGTCGGGCGAGGAGAAGCGGGTGCTTGATTTAATAAAGAGTGCCTGTCTCAATGTTCAGACGATGCTGTTTTCATGGAAGATTACTGAAGGGTTGCGACGTCTGGACCCTGATTATTCGCCGCAGCGACATAATGCAGAACCTGACAAGGTGCTTGCACATATTGCGGCCGCAAAAACCCGGGGCGTTTATGTTCTGCTCGATTTTCATGCGCACTTTGATGATCCGGTACTGGTCCGGCGTCTCAAGGATATAGTGCTTTCAGCCCGGGAAACGGGGACAACGGTGGTGTTGTTAAGTCATCAGATCAAGCTTCCCGGAGAACTCCTGCATTACAGTGGCCATTTCGAACTGGCACTGCCTGACGAGAAAGAGACCCGCCGTATTGTCATGGAGATTGCCGATGCACGGTCACAGGAACTGGTATCCGGCAGGGTAAATATTGATCAGGACTCACTGGATCAGATGGTCTCCAGTCTCCAGGGGATGACTGCTCTGGATGTTAGTCGACTGGCTCGTAATCTTGTTTATGATGACGACGCAATCACGCACAGCGATTTACCGGGCCTGATGAAGGCGAAGTAT
>JAOUCV010000008.1 GCA_029859555.1 Gammaproteobacteria bacterium | reverse complement strand
CCGGCGTTGCCGGGCTCGGCTCGAACCGGGGAGCTTCTCATCGGCCCTCGAGCCCCCATACCAAAAAAGGCCACCATAAAGGCGGCCTTTCCAGGTATGGCGCGCCCGAGAGGATTCGAACCTCTGACACCCGGCTTCGGAAGCCGGTACTCTATCCAGCTGAGCTACGGGCGCTGATTGCCCTGCAGCAGGGCGGGCTGAGAGGATAACGCTATCCGTTCTATGGGTCTATCACTGATAAGCGGGTAATTCATGCCGATTAGCCCGGATTTCGCGCACCGCTGGTTTCCAGTATAATTTGTCCGCATTCGATTTGAGTGTTATGTCAGTGTGCCGGGGTTAGCCCGGACCAATCAGGAGATTACAGTGAGTCAAGATAAAGAATTTTTCACCACCTTTTTTTCAATTATGGGCGGATTGGCGGTTTTTGCCATCATTTTGGTCATTATCGCGTTAAATTTGACCAGTGAGGTTTCTGACTACAAGCCTGACGAGATTGTCATTGAAAACATCAAGCCGGTTGGCGAGGTGTATATCGCCGGTGAATCCGAGCCGCCGGCAGGTTCAGCCGTTGCTCCAGCCGAGACTGTTGCCGTCGCGGACAGCGGTGCGGCGGCTGCGCCGAAGTCCGGGGAAGAGGTCTATAAAAGTAATTGTATGGCCTGTCATGCGACAGGTGCGGCAGGTGCACCGAAAACCGGCGATGCTGCAGCCTGGGCGCCACGTATTGCAGCGGGCAAGGACTCCATGCTTGCCAATGCTACCAAAGGCCTGAATGCCATGCCGCCCATGGGGCTGTGCATGAGTTGTTCGCAGGACGAGTTGCAGGGCGCTATTGACTACATGCTTGATCAGAGCCAGTAGCAGCTTTTTACCCGTTACACGAAAAGGGCTGCTTCGGCAGCCCTTTTTTATTGCCGGGACAAGCAACCCTGCTGATTTGTGTGGCGCTGCTAGCCGGATTGGGCCAGTGTTGCGGCATCCTGCTGCAAGCGCTTTTCAATAGGCTGATTGAGTAATGTGGTTGCCTGATGTCGTGGTACAGGAGGACTGAACAGGAAACCCTGTATTTCGTCACACTGTAATTCCCGCAGAATATCGAGTTGTCCGCGTGTCTCGACGCCTTCGGCAATGACCTTCATTCCCATGCTATGGGACATGGATATGATCGCCCTGACAATGGCTGCATCATCAGGGTCAGAAGTAATATCACGGACAAAGGTGCGGTCAACCTTGACGCTGTTAATGGGGAAGCGTTTCAGGTGGTTTAGCGAGGAGTAGCCGGTACCGAAGTCGTCAATAGAAATGCGTATGCCGGAACAGTGCAGTGCGCGCAGGGTGGATGCCGCCATATCGATATTTTGCATGACGGTGCTTTCGGTTATTTCAAGCTCCAGCTTGTTCGGACAAATACCGGTTTCATCGCAGATAGTCAGGATTCGTTTTAGCAGGTCACGCTGGCTGAATTGCACGGCAGACAGGTTTACCGCGACCGATATATGTTCGTAGCCATCGTCCTGCCACTGTCTGAGCTGCAGACAGGCGTGCTCCAGTACATGGTATCCGATATCGATAATGAGGCCATTTTCCTCGGCAATAGGGATGAATTCTGCGGGTGGGATCATCCCCAGTCGCGGATGCTGCCAGCGTAGCAGTGCTTCCACAGAAGTAACCCTGCCGCTGGCAATGTTGATCTTGGGCTGGTAGTACAACTCCAGTTCCTTCCTCTCGATGACGTGGCGCAGGTCATTTTCGAGTTGCATACTTTCAAGCGAATCCCTGTTTAGCTCTTCATCATAAAAACGGTACAGGTTATGTCCCTGAAGCTTTGCGTAGTAGAGCGCGGTACTGGCATTTTTGAGTAATGCCTCGGCGCTGGTGCCATGATCCGGGAACAGGCTGACGCCGACACTGCAGGAAAGGTGAAATTCATTGCCCTGTATATCAATCCGGGTGGTTACCGATTCTATTGCCCGGTTGACAATTGCATCGATAAAATCAGTACAGTCAAGGTTACTCAACAAGATACCGAACTCATCACCGCCGAGGCGGTATATAGAGGTTATGCCGCTGACATTATTAAGGCGCGCCACGGTGTCTGTCCTGCGCAGCACCTCGGCAAGCCGGGTGCTGATAATTTTCAGCAGATCATCACCGACGGCATGGCCATGCGTGCTGTTGATACGTTTAAACATATCAAGATCCAGCATCATAATGGCTGCATACCGGGAGTTGGCCTGGCATGTCTGTATTGCCGCAGCGACACTGTAATTGTATTCATTGCGATCCGGCAAACCGGTCAGTGTATCGAGATTGCAGCTTGTTGTGCGGGCGGTATTTTCCGTTGTATTGCAAACTGCTTGTTCGTGCTGTGGCTGTGGCTGGTCCCAAACGGTTACACAGTTGCGGCCGCCATGCTTGGACTGGTACAGCGCCTTGTCTGCCCGATCGATAAGTACTGACAGGCTTGCCGGGCTATGCTTGTTGGACGAGACGCCGAAGCTGGATGTGATCGGTATAACAACGTTGTCTGTTTCGTTCCTGATGTCGAGCTGTTCTATGTTGAGACGCGCACGCTCGGCCATGGCCTGTGCTGCTACCAGGCTTATACCCGGCAGGATAATGCAGAATTCTTCTCCTCCATAGCGACATACCGAGTCTGCAGGTCGCAGCGATTTTTCGAGTGTTTCGGAGACGCTTTTTATAACCATGTCTCCGCTGGTGTGGCCATGACGGTCATTGATGGTCTTGAACAGGTCGATGTCTGCCATGATGCATGACAGTTCGTGATTGTCACGTTGGGCAGCGCCGAAGACCGTGCCGTATTTCTCGAAAAAAGACCTTCTGTTCAAGCAGTTGGTTAGCGAGTCACGGGTGGCTAGTTGTTCCAGCACCTTGTTTTGCCGGCGCACTTCATCACGTGATTGTTTCAGCATGTCCAGCATGCTTTCCAGCTGGTCATTCTTCTCTTCCATACGGGTAACGTCATCAAAGGTAATCATTACGCCGCTGCTTTCGCTGCTGGAATTTCGAACCGGTACGCTGTCGACGACGAAAATCTTTCCCTTGCCGGAATCGCCCTGCATAGTCATTTGTATGTTCGTTTGTTGATTGCGGCTGCGTATTGCCAGTGTCCAGGGCATTTCATTTTCATGGCTGTGCAAAAGCTGCCAGCCAAAACGCGAAATAGATATGTTCTTCAGCGATGCAGGTGTTGTGCCCATGATGTTTGCGAATGTTGCATTCGCAATAATGATCCGTTCCCGGTTGTCCAGTAGTACAACGCCTTCTGTCAGGGCATCCAGTGTTGATTCGAACAGTACCGGTGCAACAGCTGCGAGATCAATATGAAGATGATTTCTGGTAATGATAAACAGCGAAATTGCCGCACCCATTATGGTTATGACGGCAACCAGTCCCGGCAGGTATTGAAAATGATAGTCGAGCGATTCGGACAGCAGCAGTATGCCGATCATCATAACGACGAAGCCTGTTGTGAGGCGCAGTGAAAGCGGAAATTTCAGCATCGCTGGCGGTAATGTTGCATGATTTCGACAGGAATAATGTTCGCTGCTTTCAAGAAACAAGTCCTTTTGGTATGTAAGCGCATGATGCTCATGATGAGGAAGGCTATCGGCAGCGCGTGCGCTTTTCCGAGGGGCAAGTCACAACAATTATCTGATAGTTGCAGCGGCTGCTTCACCGGCAATTTGCCGGTAACAGGTTACCCAGCAGTGTGAAACTGGTACAGCGCCAGCGTATTCCGCTGGTGCTGGCCGACGGAATCAACAGCAGGCTGTCGCCTTCCGAGATAGCGCGATCGCCCTTGTAGGCTATGCTGATGGTGCCGGGTGCCGGATCTGCGCTGACACGGATGGAACGTACATGGCTGTTGCTGTAATTGCTGGCTGAAAACAGCCCTGCCTGTCCATTGCTATCAGGGAATTTGCTGTTTTTTATGTAGTATTCATATACAAACAGCTTCAGCGGGGCGATGAGGGCGAGACCCGTCGAGATGCTCGCCCGTTGTGAATGGCGGCTGTAGCTGGTCAGCGCCAGCGTCGCGAGCACCGCGATAATGCCCAGGCTGATTACCAGTTCGATGAGCGTGAAGCCTGATTGCTGCCTGATCATTTTTCCGCTACCCCGTTGATCGAATCTTTTTCGCTGCACCTGTATCGGCAGGTTCGCTAAATAATCCAGTCTGCGTGCCTGTTGAGTGCCGGTTTACATCGCCGCTCCGGCTACCTATGATGCAGCTGAAGGTCGGTAGCCCGGGTGGCCGGGTTCAATAAAACGCTTATGTCGCTGAAGGGTCTAAAGAAACACCTGTTACCAACGATAGACTTTGATATATGCCCGGCCGGGCGGGCAGGAGCCATTGGGTCATGAGCAAGCAGGGGATGAAGGTGCTGCAAAGAACCTCGTTACTGGACGGGGACAACAGCGCTTATCTTGAATCCCTGTACGAATCCTGGCTGCAGGACAACGACAGTGTCCCCGAAAACTGGCGTGATTATTTTGCCGGTCTGCCACAGGTCAACGGCCAGGCCAGGGACGATATTCTGCACTCGGAATTACGACGCGAGTTTTCGCGACTCACAGGCCGGCTGCGAGGACACCGTATCGCGCGATTGACCGGCGTGCGTCTGGCGCATGAAAGCAAGCAGGTGCGCGTACTCCAGCTTATCAATGCCTATCGATTCTGCGGACATCAATACGCCAGGACTGATCCATTGCGCCGTTCCGAGCCGGAACTGGCGCCCGAAATGGATCTTGGCTACCACGACCTGTCGGAAGCAGATTTCGATACCGTCTTCCAGACCGGTTCGCTGGTTGGTCCGGAAGAGGCAACACTCGAGGAAATTCTTTATTCCCTGAATCGTACCTATTGTGAAACAGTCGGTGCGGAATACATGCACATATCCTCGACCGAGGAAAAGCGCTGGATACAGCATCACCTCGAAAGCGTGCATTCTCACCCGCACATGACAAATGAAAAACAGCACTGGCTGCTGAAGCGGCTGACGTCGGCAGAGGGTATTGAACGCTATTTACATTCGAAATATGTTGGCCAGAAACGTTTTTCGCTGGAAGGCGGCGAGAGCCTGATTCCGCTGATGAGTGAGCTGATTGATCGTTCCGGTGCGCGCGGTGTGAAAGAAATTGTCATGGGTATGTCGCATCGCGGTCGTCTCAATGTGCTGATTAACATCCTTGGCAAGTTGCCTTCAGAGCTGTTCTCGGAATTCGAGGATCTGCATGACAGGCAGCACCTGTCAGGCGATGTTAAATACCATCAGGGTTTTTCATCGAAGATCCGCACGCCGGGCGGGCTGGTGCATCTGGCGATGGCGTTTAATCCTTCACATCTGGAAATTGTCTCGCCGGTGGTGCACGGTTCGGTGCGCGCCCGTCAGCAGCGTTACGGGGAGCACGAAACCAGCAAGATACTGCCAATAGTGATACATGGTGATTCTGCATTTGCCGGCCAGGGTGTGGTGATGGAAACCTTCAACATGTCCGGGCTGCGGGGTTACTCTACCCATGGCACGGTGCATGTAGTGGTCAATAACCAGATCGGCTTCACTACCAGTCATGTAAAGGATTCGCGCTCTACACTGTATTGTACCGATGTTGCGAAGATGGTCGGTGCGCCAATCTTTCACGTCAACGGCGATGACCCTGAGGCAGTGATTTTTATTACGCAGGTGGCGCTTGATTACCGCATGCAATTCAAGAAGGATGTTGTCATCGACCTGGTATGTTACCGCCGCCATGGTCATAACGAAGCGGATGAACCGGCTGCCACGCAGCCGATGATGTACCGTGATGTACGTACCCTGCCGACTGCCCGAACACTGTATGCGCAGCGTCTCGAGGAAGAAAACATTATTTCGCCGGATACGGCAGAACAGATGCAGCAGAATTACCGCGACCTGCTGGATGCCGGCAGCAGCGTGACGCCCAAGGTGTTGCTGGGTGAGCCGGTTGCGCCGGGTGTTGCGGTTAACTGGAAATCCTATGTGGGCCATGGCTGGCATATAGCCTGTGATACCACGGTCAGCATGGAAACGCTGGATATGCTGTCTGCCGGTCTGCAGCAGTTGCCTGCAGGCTTTGAATTGCACCCGCGTGTGGCGAAAGTGATGGAAGACCGCCGTAAAATGGCAGCGGGTGCGCTGCCGGTGGACTGGGGGTTTGGAGAATCACTGGCGCATGCGAGTCTGTTACATGACGGTTTTCCTGTGCGCATCTCCGGGCAGGACAGTGAGCGCGGTACCTTTTTCCACCGCCATGCGGTGCTCTATAACCAGGTTGATGGCGAGAATTATGTACCGTTGCAGCACCTGGCCGATGATCAGCCGCGCTTCGTGGTATACAACTCGTTGCTGTCCGAGGAGGCCGTGCTCGCCTACGAATACGGTTATGCCACTACCGAGCCGGAAACATTGACCATTTGGGAAGCCCAGTACGGGGATTTTGTCAATGTTGCCCAGGTCGTGATCGACCAGTTTATTACTTCAGGCGAGGCAAAATGGGGACGTCTTTGCGGTCTCACGCTGTTATTGCCGCACGGTTACGAGGGGCAGGGGCCGGAGCATTCATCCGCGCGGCTGGAACGTTTCCTGCAACTGTGTGTCGACCACAATATACAGGTGTGTAACCCGACAACCCCGGCGCAGATGTTTCACATGCTGCGTCGCCAGATGATCCGTCCGCTGCGCAAGCCGTTGATCGTAATGGCTCCGAAGAGTCTGTTGCGCCACAAGCAGGCAGTCTCCACGCTTGAGGAATTATCACAGGGCTGCTTTCAAGCGGTACTTGGTGAGCAGCAGATTGCCGATCGCACACGGATAACCCGGCTGGTTCTTTGCAGTGGCAGGGTGTACTACGACTTGCTGGAGAAGCGCGATGCACAAGATCTTGCAGACGTTGCGCTGCTGCGCATCGAGCAGCTGTACCCGTTTCCGTGGCGACTGTTGCGGCGCGAGCTGGCGCACTATCCTGCAGTTACAGAATTTGTATGGTGCCAGGAAGAACCGCAGAACCAGGGGGCATGGTATGCCACCCGGCACAAGCTGGAAGAGGTTATTGGTGATGAAAACAAACTGATCTATGCTGGTCGTGAGGCGCTTTCTGCCCCTGCGGTTGGATATACACGTCTGCATGTAGAGCAGCAAAAGGCACTGGTGAACAGTGCGCTGGGGCTGCAGCAGTAGAGATCGGTTAAATGCTAGTCAGGGAGAACAGCTCGCAATGACAACTGAAGTAAGAGTGCCTGCGTTACCGGAGTCTGTCAGTGATGGTGTGGTGGTCTGCTGGCACAAACAGGCCGGCGACATGATCCGGCGTGATGAAGCACTGGTGGATATAGAGACCGACAAGGTGGTACTGGAAGTGCCGGCACCTGCCGACGGTGTGCTTGAAGAGATCCTGTTTAGCGATGGCGATACGGTTACTGCGGACCAGATTATTGGCATGATCAATGTAAATGGTGCAGCTAAAACTGCGGTGAAGTTGGCTGCAACAGAAGAACAGGCGAGGAATAGTACCAGCCGGGATGCACGCGGATCGGGACCAGCCGCACGTCGCTTGATGGCTGCAAACCGGCTGGATCATAACGCCATCCAGGCAAGTGGCAGTCAAGGGCGGATTACCAAGGGTGACGTATTGTCTCACCTCGAAAGTCAACCGTCTGCTGTTGACCCGGCAGAGCCGGTGGCTCCGGTGAAGGTGGAACCCGCCCGGGAGGCACGTATTACACCGGGACTGCCGGAAATCGAGGAAGACCGTCCGCAGAAACGGGTGCCCATGTCACGGCTGCGCGCACGGGTCGCCGAGCGGCTGTTGCAGGCATCGCAGGACACGGCCATGCTGACCACGTTTAACGAGGTCAACATGGCACCGATTAAGGCGCTGCGCGACAGGCATCGCGAATCATTTGAACAGAATCATGGTGTGCGTCTGGGGTTTATGTCGTTTTTCGTGCGCGCAGCGGCTGAAGCCCTGAAGCGCCATCCGGACATTAATTCTTCCATGGACGGTGATGATATTGTGTACCACGGATTTTGTGATATCGGTGTGGCTATCAGTACTGACCGTGGCCTGGTGGTGCCTGTCCTGCGCAATGCCGAGTACATGAGTCTTGCCGAGATCGAAAACGACATTGTTGAATTCGCCAACCGTGGTCGTGACGGTAAACTGTCGATGGACGATATTACCGGCGGTACTTTTTCGATAACGAATGGCGGTGTCTTCGGTTCCATGTTGTCGACACCGATTTTGAACCCGCCGCAAAGCGCAATACTCGGTATGCACAAGATACAGGACCGGCCGGTAGTCGAGGATGGTGTTATTGTCATACGACCGATTATGTACCTGGCACTGACCTATGATCACCGTATTGTTGACGGCAAGAGCGCTGTCACCTTTCTCAAGACCATAATCGATCTGCTGGAAGATCCGGCGAGCATGTTGCTGGATTTGTAAGCTTGTTGTCCCTGCGAGTAAACGCCACCTGAATATATAGTCATGACAAATAAATACGACGTTATTGTTATCGGGGCAGGACCGGCAGGTTATGTCGCTGCCATCCGTTGTGCACAACTGGGTATGAAGGTCGCCTGTGTTGACGAATGGCTTGACCGGGATGGCAAGCCGGTACTGGGTGGTACCTGCCTGAATGCCGGCTGTATTCCATCGAAGGCGCTGCTTGAAAGTTCCCAGCTATATGCGCGTCTGCAACAGGATGCGAAGGCCCATGGCATTGCGGTAGAGGGTGTTTCTCTGGACGTGTCCGCCATGATGGCAAGCAAGGATGCTACTGTTGATGATCTTACGCATGGCATTGCTGCCTTGTTTGATACCAATGCAATTGAATGGATTGCCGGTCGCGGACAGTTGTTTCCGGATCGTCAGGTGCAGGTGACACTGCACACGGGCGAGCAGCAAACACTGTCTGCCGGTCACGTTATCCTCGCCACCGGTTCGGTACCTGTTGAATTAGCGGTTGCGCCATTGAATGGTGACACCATAGTGGACTCGGCGGGTGCCCTGAACTGGCAACAGGTGCCGCAGCGTCTCGGCATTATCGGTGCCGGCGTGATCGGCCTGGAGCTGGGCAGTGTCTGGCGCCGGCTGGGTGCGGAAGTCGTGTTGCTGGAAGCACAGGAACTGTTTTTGCCGATGGCCGACCGGCAGCTGGCGAAGTCGGCGCTGAACCTGTTTCGCAAGCAGGGGCTGGATATCCGCCTGGGTGAACATGTGAAAGCGGCCACCATGACGGATGCCGGCGTCACTATCGCGCACGAGAATGATACCGACGCAGATACCCTGACGGTTGATCGCCTGATCGTTGCAGTTGGCAGGCGGCCTTGCAGTGATGGACTGGCTGCGGCGGAAACAGAATTGCTGCTCGATGAGCAGGGATATATCCACGTCGACGAGGAGTGTTGTACCAGCGTTCCGGCTGTGTATGCCATAGGCGATGCAGTCCGTGGTCCGATGCTGGCGCACAAGGGGTCGGAAGAGGGCATGGCTGTTGCCGAGCGCATCGCCGGCCAGCCCGGCGAAGTGAATTATGATGCTATCGCATCGGTTATCTATACCCATCCGGAAATTGCCTGGGTTGGAAAGACCGAGGAGGCACTGAAGCAGGCAGGTGTTGAATATCGTCGCGGCCTGTTCCCGTTTGCCGCCAGTGGTCGTGCCCGTGCCATGCAGGAAACTGCCGGTGAGGTGAAAATTCTCAGTGATGCGCTAACGGACCAGGTGCTGGGCGTGCACATTATGGCTGCACAGGCATCTGAATTGATTGCACAGGCGGTACTGGCGCTGGAATTTGATGCCAGCAGCGAGGATATTGCACGTACAGTCTTTGCGCATCCGACATTGTCGGAGGCGATGCATGAAGCCGCGCTGGCGGTTGACGGCAGGGCTATCCACATGGCGCGATCAAGGCGTCGCTAGACACCGCGACCATGTGATAGCCGATCGCGGCAAACGGACAAAAAAACGGCGGCCGGCCGGCCGCCGTCGAAAATGATGGCAGGAATGCTAAGGGGGATGAATTCATCCATTCCCGCCATGTTCTTCTCAAGTCTGTGACATCCCGGATGCCGGGATGTTCCCTCATCTTTTTTTCTGCGTCCTCGCAGTGCTCAAACAGCGCTAATACTCCGTGCAGGCACAGGGAGTCCGCGGGAAGCAGTGATTGACCGGCACGGTATCGCCGGCGTCATCCGGGTCATACCGGTTTCCCCCGGTCAGGCCACAGGCTTCCTTGCAGATCGCCCAGCCTTGTTTTTGTTCATCCTTTGCTTCGGCCTTGCACGCTGCAGCAGCACCGCTGTCGATGATATTCAGGCAACTGGCTGTTGCGATCCAGCAGGCATCCTTGATCTCGCTGGGCCCGATATTCTGGCCCGAAATTATCATTTCATTGATCCGTATCAAGGCGCCTGCGGTATGGCATCGTTAGGCTTCGGGTTCTACTGTCTGATGAGCTAACTATAAGGAGAATAAAGCATGGCACATGTCGTGGTGTTGGGCGCAGGGACGGGGGGAATGCCGGCAGCTTACGAGCTGCAGGCCGAGCTCGGTAATGAACACAGGGTAACCGTTGTTAACGCCTCCGAAGATTTCCAGTTTGTCCCTTCCAACCCCTGGGTGGGCGTGGGTTGGCGCAAGCGTGATGATATTAGTTTTCCGATTGGCCCGGTGTTGAAGAAAAAGGGTATTGATTTTATTGCCGGAACTGTCACCCGCATAGATGCCGAACATAACCGGCTCGAGATCGGTGATGGCCGGTCTGTCGAGTATGACTACCTCGTGATTACTACCGGGCCGAAGCTGGCGTTTGATGAAGTGCCGGGATCGGGGCCGGCGGGTCATACGGTATCCGTCTGTACCGTTGATCATGCAGAGAAGGCATACAAGGAGTACGAGAAACTGCTCAAGGATCCAGGGCCTGTCATTATCGGTGCCATGCCGTTTGCCAGCTGTTTTGGGCCGGCCTATGAATACGCCTTTATTCTCGATACCGATTTGCGCAAGCGAAAATTACGCAACAAGGTTCCAATGACCTTTGTGACCAGCGAACCCTATATTGGACATCTCGGACTGGGTGGCGTTGGCGACTCGCGCGGCATGCTTGAGAGCGAGCTGCGCCAGCACGATATGCACTTCATTACCAATGCAAAGGTAACCAGGGTGGAAGCCGGCAAGATGTTCGTGGAGCAGTGTGATGATGACGGGGCCGTCATCAAGAATCATGAGCTGGATTTCAGCTATTCTATGATGTTGCCGGCCTTCAAGGGCGTCGATTGCGTGGCACAGGTCGACGGCCTGTGTAATCCACGCGGTTTTGTGCTGGTCGACGAAAACCAGCGCAATCCCAAGTACACCAATATCTATTCAGCCGGTGTATGTATTGCCATTCCGCCGGTCGAAGCAACGCCGGTGCCGACAGGTGCCCCCAAGACCGGTTACATGATCGAGTCCATGGTGACCGCTATTGTGCGCAATATTCACGATGACCTGGCTGGCAAGCCATTGACGCACAAGGCAACCTGGAATGCCATCTGCCTGGCAGATATGGGAGATACCGGCGCCGCCTTTGTCGCACTGCCACAGATTCCACCGCGCAACGTTGCCTGGATGAAGAAGGGCAAGTGGGTGCACTATGCGAAATTGGCCTTCGAGAAATACTTCATTCGCAAGATGAAAAAAGGCACATCCGAGCCCTTCTACGAGAAGTATGTTCTCAAGGCACTGGGTATCAATCGCATCGAATAACCGGCCCTGACCGGCTCCGGGCCTAACCGGGTGCAAGCCAGCGATCACTGTTTTGGAGAGACTCCTTTTTCCAGAACGGTGCGCTGGTTTTGAGGGTGTCGATCATGAATTCGCAGGCCGCAAAGGCCTGCTTGCGGTGCATACTGGCGGCCACTACCAGCACTATATTGTCATTCGGCTGTAACGGGCCGACGCGGTGAATGATCAGTGTTGCTGTCAGTTCCCACTGCGCGTTCGCCTGTGTTTCAATTTTTGCCAGCGCTTTTTCCGTCATGCCGGGATAATGTTCCAGCGTCAGCTGTGTGATGTTGTCGCCTTCATTCAGGTCGCGTACCAGCCCGGTGAAACTGACCATGGCACCGGCCTTGCCATTGTTTACGCTGCGCAGCTGTTCGAGTTCATCAGCCGGATTAAAATCAACTGTCTGGACGCGAATCATCCTTTAACCGCCGGTAACTGGCGGGAACCATGCGATCTCGTCACCGTCTGCAATGCGGCTGTCCGCAGGCACGATCTGCTGGTTAACAGCAACATGCAGGCGCTGGTCTGCGAGCGCGTTTTCCCAGGATTCACCACGTTGCTGCAGCCACTGTGTCAACGCGGGCAGGTCGCTGACATTTTCGGGCAACTCGACCTGCTCGTCTCCAATACCGAGGCTTTCCCGCAGGCTGGCGAAGTAGCGTAGTTGAATCATGTCGGGCAAATACCGGCTTAACCGCCGGTCTTGGCCATGAAGCGCACGACCTGCTGTGGTTTTTCGAGAAACTCGTGGCGTTCAGGTTTTAGTGCAATGGCGCTACGTGCGGCATCAATTAAATCACTGTCGCTGATGCCGGCACGCAGTAACGGACGAAATTCAAACTTGTGTTCCTGTCCGAGGCACAGGTAAAGAGTGCCATCGACGGCCAGCCTGACGCGGTTACAGGTTTCACAGAAGTGTTGCGATATCGGTGTGATAAAGCCGATACGCAGGTCGGTGCCTGCCACCTGTAAATAGCGTGCCGGTCCGCCGCCCGGCATAACACCCGGAATCAGTTCGTAGCGTTCGGCCAGTCGTTTTTTAACGTTCTGCAGGCTGAGATAACGGGAGGTGGCGCTGCGGCCGGTGTCGCCTACCGGCATGGTTTCTATAAGACGCAGTGTAAAGCCATGCTCTATGCAGAACTCGATCATGTCCTCGACTTCATCGTCGTTGACATCCTTCATCAGCACCATGTTGATCTTGATCGGCTTGAAGCCGGCTTGCTTTGCAGCCATCAGGCCATCAATAACCTTGTCAAGGTTGCCCCTGGTTATTTCCTTGAAGCGATCAGCGCGCAGTGAATCCAGGCTGACATTGATGCGACTTATGCCGGCAGTTTTAAGTGCAGCGGCCTGGCGTGACAGGGCGACAGCGTTGGTGCTGAGCGACAAATCTTCTATGCCGGGGATATCGGAAAGTTGCGTCACCAGTGCAGAGAGGTTCTTGCGTACCAGTGGTTCACCACCGGTTACCCGAACCCGGCGCACGCCGAGCACGGTAAAGGCGTGAATGACACGCTCGATTTCATCAAAGCTCAGCCATTCTTCCGGCTCGCTGAAGTCGCGGTAGTCGCCCGGCAGGCAGTAAAAGCAACGCAGGTCGCAGCGGTCGGTGACCGAGAGACGTATGTACTCGACGCTGCGGCCAAAGGGATCGATGAGCTGCTGTTTCATGACGTTCGAGGTTACAGCTCCTTTACTTTGAATACCAGATATGACGCTACATACGGGGCGTCTGGCCTGTTGCCGGGTGAACAAGGGCAAGCAAGATCATGAATCGGCATACCCGCCGCATGGTCTTTATTCAGGATTATAAGCAGTGTAGTTCATGTTCCACTCGTTAACCTGCTTTCAAGTAGCTGCTTGTCTTCCGGGGTATTCAGGTTCAGAAAGGTATCCGCTGACCCCGAGAAATCCGCCAGTGCGAGTGGCTGCTGGCTGAACCAGGTATCAATCTTGCGGCCACCTTCATTCAGATAATCAAGCAGGCTGGCAAGCAGGCTGCGCCGTAACAGGGCAAATACCGGCTGCATGCGCTCACCATCATGCGCGACGCTGATATCGGCCTTGTTTTCCTGCAGGGCGCGATACAGGGTCTCCACCAGGTTGTCAGGGATGATGGGTGAATCACATGGAGTCGTGACAATAAAGGACGTTGCGGTCGCGTCCATGCCGGAGGCCATACCCACCAGTGGTCCGAAATAGTCTCCCAGCATGTCGGCGATCACCGGCAGGCCAAATGCGGCATACTGTTCTGTATTGCGGTTGGCGTTCACCAGGATGCTGCCGACCTGTGGCTGCAGTGCCTCGATAATGTAGTCCACCATGGGCCTGCCATGCAGTGTTATCAGCCCCTTGTCCTGACCATTCATGCGGCGCGCCTTGCCTCCTGCGAGGATAACGGCGGTGATGTCGTTGCGGGGTATGGGGTTTTTCATGTCCTTAAAGTACTGGCATTGCTGTTCGCGACCGGTGGATAATCATGCCACAACCTGGCTGTCACAAGGAGACGAATATGAACGAAGATGTGCTCAATATGGAAATCAGGAAGTTTCTGAAAAAAGTCGGTATTAGCTCGCAGCGCGAGATAGAAAAGGCACTGCAGGCGGCAATTGACAGTGGCAAGCTGCAGGGCAACGAACAGGTCGCTGTGTCCATTCGACTGGAGATGCCAGATGCCGGTCTGGTGCATACGCTGGATGAGTCTATTTCGCTGGAATAATGCTCGTTGGGTTGTTGTTGTCCGCAGTTTAACTACCTTGTATGTGCAGGCCGTTGTTCAGGCGGGGCATCAAAGACGATATTTTCTGCACCATTGTAGACCAGAAAGTGTTTGCCCTTGGCACGTGCGACCATGGTCATGCCGAGTTCCTGCGCCAGCTCCAGTCCCATGTGTGTTACACCGGAGCGTGACAGCAGCACCGCAATACCCATGTGTGCGGTCTTCATGACGATCTCCGAGGTCAGTCGACCGGTGGTGTAGAAGATCTTGTTGTCACCGATGATGTCGTCGAGCCACATGTATCCGGAGATGGCGTCAGCCGCATTGTGCCGGCCGACATCCTCGGTATACATCAGGCTGTCGGTGCCCTCGCACAGCGCGCAACCATGTACGGCCCCTGAGCGGCGGTAAATCCGGTTATGATCGGAAATGTTGTCGAGCAATTGGTAAATTACTGACTGGCGAACCTTGATGTCGGGCAATTGCAGTGTATAGAGATTATCCAGTGTGCAGCTGAATACGGTGCCCTGACCACAACCGGTGGTCACGGTACGTTTTTTGAGCTTTTCATCCCAGCCTTCGATACCGTCAAAGGTGGTTACCTGCACAGATTCGGTGTGCTGGTCGACAGCGATGGATTTAATCTGTTGCAGTTGTTCGACAAAGCGCTGATTGCGCAAATAACCCAGCGCCAGTGCTTCCGGATGAGCACCGATGGTCATCAGGGTAACGATCTCGCGACCGTCAACGTACAGGGTTAGCGGGGATTCACCCGGCACCTCGACCTGGCGCGTTGCATTGTATTCATCAACGGCAGTAACCGGATGTGTCGGTGACAGGCCTGCGTTGGTTATTTCCGGTCGGTATCGATGCTTCGACATGTTGGCTTCCGTTGTACCCGTGTCGTTCATGTCTATACTATGGGTATTCAACAGCGAAGACCACAGCGCAACTCACAGGGTATCACTATGCCGGAATCACTCGCCGCAACATCACCACGCAGCTGCCCGGTGTCGGTACTGGTTGAGTACCAGGTGGTGCATGACAATCGCTGGATTGACGGTCGCTGGATTGTTAGTGGCGTGGTAGCAGCCGGGCAGTCAACCGGGACGGATAGAGACTGCAAGCTGGTGCATTCAAACGCGGCGGGAAAACAGTATCTGTGGACCGGCCTGAGTATCGAACTGCACAAGGACGACGCAGAAAGTTTTTACTGCAACCTGATGAGTGACAAGCCCAGCGTATTTGTTATCTGTGACGAGCAGCAGGATGACTCCCTGCAACCCTCCATTGTCACCCTGAGTTACGCGGAAGCCACCACCTATATGGAGACTGACCAGCGCGTTGAGCGCGTTGAGATGCCGGCTGAACTGTACCGCTGGCTGGAACAGTATGTACTCGCGAATTATGTGCCGGAGAAAAACAGGAAGCGCAAGCGGGTGGACTGGAAGGAGAGCGACCGTGAGCGACACTGAGAAGGGTGATTCTACCGATGAGGTAACAGGCGACCAGTTCCTGGAACGCTGGTCACGGCGCAAGGTAGCTGCCCGCAAGGACGAAACCGGTGTCGAGGCAGCACCTGCGGCGGTTGCCGCGGTGTTACCGGTTGAGACAGATCAGCAACCGCAACTGACCGATGCCGACATGCCGCCGCTTGAGTCGCTCGACAAGGACAGTGATTATTCTGTGTTCATGTCGCCCGGTGTCAGCGAACAGCTACGCACCCTGGCGTTGCGCAAACTGTTTCATCTGCCGGCCTTCAATATCACTGACGGGCTGAATGATTACGACGAGGATTACACGCAGTTTGCCAGCCTTGGTGGCGTGGTGACGCATGAAATGAAGCGCCTGTTAAAGCGCGAACTGCAAGCACAGGCTGCCCCTGAAGAACAGCTGTCGGACGATGTAAACGCAGCAACGCTGTCTGCCGAAGAGGTGGTGGACAAGCAGGCGGACATCGATGATGATGCCGAGGAGTCGGTATAGAAACGACGTTGCCGGTTTTTTGCAGCAGCACATCGCAGATGCGCTGCGCTGCTGCGGTGATATCGAGATAGATAAAAAAGGCTAATACGATTTGCTGAATCTTGCGATGAACACCCCGGACGGCCAGGCGCGCACTGCTGCACTGGCTATTGCCGCATCTGCTGAAACGGTCCCGGCCGCGATCGTGCCGTACGCCTCGGCAGGCAGCCTGCTGATTATTGGCGAGGAAGGGCCGGCGCTGGCTGCCGCAGCAGAATGTCAGCAACAGGAAATCATCAGCACCACCGTGCTTGTTATGGAGCGCGGGTTGACCACGATAAAGCAGCACAGGCAGGGCGGTTTAACGGTGCTAAGCGCAGACGTTACGGAACTCACCGGCTACCTGGGAATGTTTCGGATGAGGCTTGCCGCGGCAGACACTGATGCGGTCCTCGACGAGATTACGCGTGGACGACAAGTGTTTGATATTGTTATTGATTTAACGACGCCCGCACTCATCGGCAGTGAATTGCCACCGCCCGGATATTTTGCGCCCGGTGCTGATGCGGCGGTGCTGCAGCAGGCGCTGGAAGAGGTTCCCGCGCTGGTCGGCGAGTTCGAAAAACCGCAGTTCTTCAACTACAACGCCAGCATCTGTGTGCATGGCAGAAGCGGCATGACTGCCTGCACTCGTTGTATTGCTGCTTGCCCAACCGATGCCATTGGTTCGCTCGGTAATAGCATCGAAGTGGATTCCGGTCTGTGTCAGGGCGCCGGCAGTTGTGCAACGGCGTGTCCGACCGGCGCGATTAGCTACAGCTATCCGCGATTGAGTGACAGCCTTAACCGCTTGCGTGCCATGCTGACGACCTATCGCGACAAGGGCGGTGCCGATCCGGTAGTGTTGTTCCATGACGGCGAGGCGGGACGTGATGCTGTCATGGATGTTGCCGCACAGTTACCGGAGTACATTCTACCGGTTGAGCTGGAAGAGCTGGGTAGCATCGGTATGGACAGCTGGTTATCGGCGCTTGCCTACGGGGCCGCCGCCGTGGTGTTGCTGGGTACGCCGGGTGCACCGGCATCGGTCATCCGCGAGATCAGGGCGCAGCTGGAGGTTGCCCATGCGCTGCTGGGTGGCATCGGCCATGACGCCAGCGTACTCAGTTACACGGATCTGCAGGACGCACATCTTGTTGATAGTATTAGTAAAATACCTAAGATCAGGCATAAGCAGCCAGCTGCCTTTGCCGGCCTTGATGAAAAACGCACGGTCATCCGGCTGGCCGTTGAGCACCTGTTCGAGCAGGCGGACTCACCGACGCGGCCGCTGGTAACGCTGCCAACGGGTGCACCCTTTGGTGAGGTGTTGCTGGACCAGGCGCGCTGCACTTTATGTATGGCCTGCGTGTCGCAGTGTCCGGCCAGCGCATTGTCTGCCGGCGATGAGTCGCCGCAACTCGGCTTCACAGAAGCCAACTGCGTGCAGTGCGGGTTGTGTTGCCGCACCTGCCCGGAAGATGCCATCGCCATTTCACCCCGCTACCTGTACGACTTTACAACGCGTAATAGCCGGCGTGTGCTGTATGAAGAGGAACCGTTTGCCTGCATTGTTTGCGGGAAACCGTTTGCTACCCGCAGCATAATTGAAAACATCAGCAAAAAAATGCAGGCGCATGCCATGTTTCAGGGCGCGGCACTGCAACGTATCAAGATGTGTGAGGATTGCCGGGTGAATGACATCTATGGTGATGCAGACAGCGAGGCGCATATCAAAATCGATCCTTCTGCCAACGGGCAGCCATCATGACCGGGCAGGATTCATTACCGCTCAGGCCTGACATTGAGGCCGGCGACGCGGCGCGTGCTGAAATCTACCTGCTGTTGGGTGCCTTGCTGGCCGGACCGCCGGATTCCGGGGTGCTGGAACTGCTGCAGGAGATCGATGCCGGTGACCCGGATGCCAATTCCATGGCGGCTACCTGGCAGACACTGCAGGCAGCTGCAATGGAT
>JAOUCV010000157.1 GCA_029859555.1 Gammaproteobacteria bacterium | reverse complement strand
ACATGCTGGAGCCGGCACTGCAGCGACTGGCCCGTTGGGATAATGCTGAAGCAGGCCTGTCCGTCAGCGTGCTGCGTGACGAATTGACCCGCGCCATGGAAGATCACTGCGGGGTATTCCGTACTGAAGAAGTCCTCAATGAAGGTGTCAGCAAGGTTCTCGCCTTGCAGCAGCGCATGAAAGACGTGCGCATCAAGGACCACAGCCAGGTTTTCAACACCGCACGGATTGAAGCGCTGGAGCTGGAAAACCTCATGGAGGTTGCCATTGCAACAATCATGTCGGCATATAAACGACAGGAAAGCCGCGGCGCACATTCACGCATAGACTATCCTGAACGTGATGATGTCAACTGGTTGCGCCACAGCCTGTATCACAAGACAAGCCATACGGTAGATTACAAACCGGTGCGCATGAAACCACTGACGGTGGATAGTTTTCCGCCAAAGCCACGTACATATTAATAGCGAACGCCATGAAATTTTCTATCTATCGCTTTAATCCGGATACTGACAAGAAACCCTGCATGCAGGACTATGAGTTGTCTGATGATGAGCTCGACAGGGATACGATGTTACTGGATGCGCTACTGAAGCTGAAGGTACAGGACGAGACCTTGAGTTTCCGGCGCTCCTGCGGGGAGGGTGTGTGTGGTTCTGATGGCATGAATGTAAACGGCACCAACCAGCTTGCCTGTATCACACCGCTGTTTAGCCTGAAATCGCCCATCGTCATCAACCCGATGCCGGGATTACCGGTAATTCGTGATCTGATTGTTGATATGGAGCAGTTTTACCATCAGTACCGCGCTGTAAAACCCTACCTGATCACCAATGATCCGGAACCCGGGGTCGAACACCTGCAATCACCCGGGGACAGGGAGAAGCTCGACGGCCTGTATGAATGTATCCTGTGTGGCTGTTGCTCAACCTCCTGTCCGTCATTCTGGTGGAATCCCGACAAGTTTCTTGGCCCGGCAGCCTTGTTGCAGTCCTGGCGCTTTCTGGCAGACAGTCGGGACCAGGCAACCGATGAGCGACTTGCCGGTCTGGATGGACCGTTCAAGCTGTTCCGCTGCCATACCATTATGAACTGCGTGGAAGTCTGTCCGAAAGGACTGAACCCGACACGCGCTATAGGCCGCATCAAGGAACTGATGGTAAAACGATCCGTCTGATGAGTGATCCGGAAATCACAGATGCAGATCGCAATATACATAACCGGCTTGCCTGGCAATGCCGTCGCGGCATGCGCGAGCTGGATGAACTGTTGAACTGCTTTCTGCTGCAACGCTACAGCAATCTTGACAGCCTGCAACAGCAAACCTTTACCCGGCTGCTGGATTATCCGGATGACGTTTTACTTGAACTATTAATGGGCCGTATGGCCCCCGCAGACAAGGATGTCGCGCACATTGTCCAGGAAATACGCAACACCGCTACGCCTTGAGATCTCGCCATCCCGTATGCTGGGCTACTGGGTTATCATGGCTTATGGCTTGCCGCTGTTGTTATTGCCCTTTTTGCAACTACCCGGCTGGTTGAATCTTGCTATTCTCATATTGCTGCCTGGCGGCTTTATAAGTAGCTGGCGTTCGCGGGTGTTGCTGCTGCATCAGGATGCAGTGCAACTATTACACTGGGGAGATGAAAAGCACTGCCTGCTGGGTCTTCGCTCAGGCAGTCAACTGCAGAAAGTGCTCTGTGACCAGGTCTTTCTCATGCCCTGGCTGGTGATTCTTTATTTTAACAAGACAGGTTCTGGCAAGGACTCGTTGGTGTTGTTACCTGATATGGTTGATCGTGAAACATTTCGGAAGCTGCGCGTACGCTTGCAACTGGAAATAAATAAACCATGAGATACCTGCAGGGTATTTTTATTCCTGCATGTTGTTGCCTGTTGCTGCTGTCCGGGCTTGCCGGGTGCAGTGAACCACGCGACGACGTTATCCGTTTTGGACTTGCCAGTGCGCCAGCCAACCTTGATCCGCGTTACGCTACCGATGCCACTTCGGCTCGTATAAACCGCTTGCTGTATCAACGCCTCGTTGATTTCGACGAGCAGTTTCGTCCGTTGCCGGCATTGGCAAACTGGCAGCAAATCACACCGTTGCGCTATCGCTTTCGTCTAAAAGCGGGGCGCGCAGATTTTCATGACGGCAGTACCCTGGAGGCTGCTGATGTGGCAGCAACCTACCGGTCAATACTGGCACCGGAGAGCGGCTCACCTCATGCCGGCACCCTGAAGCTGATCGAGTACATTACTGTTGAGGACAGCAATACGCTGGATTTTCATCTGCATCGACCGGACCCGTTATTCCCCGGTTACCTCGCCATTGGTATTTTGCCTGCCGCCGGGATTGATACCAATTATCCTTTCCACGAGAAACCCGTCGGTAGTGGTCCGTTCCATCTTGCTGAATGGCCTGAGCCGGGCAGGCTGACCCTGAAACGACTCGCAGACGGTCAAATCTTCGAGATGATCAGGATAGCGGATCCGACTGTGCGGGTTTTAAAACTGCTGCGCGGTGAGGTTGATATCCTGCAAAATGATCTGCCTTCCGAATTACTCGGCTACCTGTCAGGTAAAGCAGATCTCAAGGTGACCTTCGGTCCCGGCAGTAATTTTTCCTATATCGGCTTCAACCTTGCTGATCCGGTGACAGCTAACTTGCAGGTACGACAGGCGATTGCCCATGCCATTGACCGGGATGCGATCGTGCATCATATCTTCGGGGATGCCGCCAGACCAGCAGCAGCATTATTGCCACCCGAACACTGGGCGGGTCATAAAGCACTCGAGCCATTGCCTTATGATCCTGTGCGTGCGCGCCAGTTGCTGGCAGAGGCAGGGTACAGTGAGGCAGAGCCGCTGAAACTGGGTTACAAGACATCCACCGACCCGCTGCGTATCCGTATCGCGACCATTATCCAGCAGCAATTACGCGAAGCCGGGATAGAAATGGCACTGCAAAGCTATGACTGGGGTACCTTTTACGGCGATATCAAGGCCGGGCGCTTTCAGATGTACAGCCTCTCCTGGGTTGGTATTAAAACGCCGGATATTTTTCGTTACGCCTTTCACAGCAAGTCGTTACCGCCGGAAGGCGCAAACAGGGGGCGTTTGCATGATGCCCGTATCGATAATCTGGTAGCTGCTGCAGAGCAGGGCGCCTCACTGGCAGCACAGGCAGTTGCCTATCGTGACATTCAATCCAGGCTGCTGCAGCTGTTGCCCTACATTCCTCTCTGGTATGAGGACCACGTCTTCGCTGCCCGCAATGATATCAGCGGTTACCAGCTGGCAAGCGACGGTAACTATGATGGTCTGGTCACGACTATCAGAATTCCTTGAAAATACAGAAAGAAATCTCCCAACCCTGCGGGAGAGGGGAGCAACGAGTAGTTAAACATTCATGAGTTTATATCAACCAGACCTGACTCTATAATCACACCATGCAGCCAAACCCCTACCAGATCAAAGTAAGCATCGACGCACAGCGCCTGCAACTGCTCGAATCCGACAGGATAATCATGGACGTCGCAATTGCCACCGCCAGCAATGGCCCCGGTGAAATCATGCACAGTGAATGTACGCCACGGGGCTGGCACAAAATTCGCGCAAAGATAGGTGATGGCGCTCCTGAAAATGCAGTCTTTACAGGACGCCGGCAAACCGGGGAGATCTATACGCCGGCTTTAAGGGAGCAACACCCCGGGCGGGACTGGATGCTAACCCGTATCCTCTGGCTGAGCGGACTTGAATCGGGAAAGAATCGACTGGGTGAGCGAGATTCAATGCGTCGTTACATCTATATACACGGCTGCCCCGATACAGACGAGATGGGCATACCGTCTTCGCACGGTTGCATCAAAATGAGAAATGCAGAGGTGATCCGTTTATTTGATGTTGTTCCTGCCGGAACAAAGGTGCTGATTCAGGAAGCGCAATTCTAGTTAAATAAAACGTTTCTGAGACTGTCTGCCAGGCAGGGAAGCTAGCTGATTGCTATGCGGTATTTGTTAACAAGCTGTGTGGCAGTTGCTTAAGTCAGTAAAAAAGAGTAACAAGCATGTGAAATAATGTATATTAATAAGCAATTACACGAGTCGATCAAGCGCTGCTGTAATCACAGGAATAATAGGCTCTGACACCCGTTGTTTGCGAAAACCAATAAACGCGGTCTTTCCATTTCGTGAGGAGTAAATATGAAACTTGAATCCCTGGCCCTGCATTGCGGCTATGAGTCAGAAGCAACAACGAAAGCAGCTGCTGTGCCCATTTATCAAACGACCTCCTATACCTTCGATAATACCCAGCATGGTGCAGATCTGTTTGACCTGAAAGTCCAGGGGAATATCTACACACGGATAATGAATCCCACCACCGCTGTGCTTGAGGAGCGGTTGGCGGCAATGGAAGGCGGGATTGCCGGACTGGCGGTGGCCTCGGGAATGGCCGCGATAACCTATGCGATACAGTGTGTTTGTGATGTCGGATCGAATATTGTCAGCACCAGCCAGTTGTATGGTGGCACCTATAATCTGTTTGCACATACCCTGCCGCGGCAGGGCATTGAAGCCCGCATGGTTTCAGCGGAAGACTTCGACGGTTTCGAGCAGGCTATTGATGAAAACACCAGGGCGCTGTTTTGCGAATCTATTGGTAACCCTGCCGGCAATATTGTTGATATTGTCAGGCTGGCGGAAATAGCCGGGCGGCATGGCATTCCTCTGATGGTGGATAATACTGTTGCGACCCCTTATCTGTGTCGCCCGTTTGAACTGGGTGCAGATATCGTGATTCATTCCCTGACGAAATATATCGGTGGTCACGGTAATTCGATCGGCGGCATGATTATCGACTCCGGTACCTTCGACTGGGTGGCAAACAAGCAAAGATTTCCCATGCTGAACGAGCCTGATCCTTCTTATCACGGGGTTGTCTATACGGAGGCGCTCGGGCCGGCGGCCTATATCGGGCGTTGCCGGGTGGTGCCGCTCAGAAATACCGGCGCCGCACTCTCTCCAATGAATGCATTTCTGATACTGCAGGGCCTGGAGACGCTGGGTGTCAGGATGGAGCGGCATTGTGAAAATGCTGAAAAGCTTGCCGCCTTCCTCAGTAATCATGACAAGATCAGTTGGGTTAACTATGCGGCCTTGCCGGACAGTCCTTACTACCAGGCATGCCAGAAGATTACCGCTGGCAAGGCCTCGGGTATTTTGAGTTTTGGTATCAAGGGTGGTATCGAGGCAGGTGGGCAGTTTATAGATGCACTGCAGATGATATTGCGCCTGGTGAATATTGGCGATGCCAAGTCACTGGCCTGTCATCCGGCCTCTACCACTCACAGACAACTGAACGAGACCGAGCTGGAGACTGCCGGTGTCAGTGCCGACCTGGTGCGAATATCTGTCGGTATCGAAAATATCGATGACATTATTGAAGACGTCAGTCAGGCGCTCGACCATGTCGTCTAAATCAATGGGTCAGACTCGATTGATTCGCCGGCAGGGTAAAGCGTACTTTGTTTTGTGAAAATGGATGCCGCAATGGCGATCGACATGCAATGTTATTACGGAGGAAATGACTAAATCTATATCAGTCATAAATGTACTCTGACAGCATTTATTCTTGTTCATTATGCCTGTTGTATATCTCTGCTTTCAAAGAAATTAATTTATCACGATTATTTTTTAAATGGTCCTCGATTTGATTTACTCGATCCTGATTGAGCCAT
>JAOUCV010000156.1 GCA_029859555.1 Gammaproteobacteria bacterium | reverse complement strand
GTCAGGGGTCATCGCCTGCGGCGATGTTTAGCTATGGCCGGGACGGCAGGATTATTCGTCGCTGCGCGCCTCACCCCTGCGGGGCCGTCGTCGCTGCGCGACAACGTTCAAGTACGCTACGCGTACTTGTCGAACCTTGAGGTTCTCATCCTGCCGTCCTTGACGTCAGGGGTCATCGCCTGCGGCGATGTTTAACTATGGCTGGGACGGCAGGATTCGAACCTGCGCATACGGGGATCAAAACCCCGGGCCTTACCGCTTGGCGACGTCCCAATAAATTGTCCGGCAAAGTAATCGCGTGAAACCGTTCTCTGTTACAGCAATGCCTGTCGCATCGGCGAGAGATTGACACCCCTGGCAACAAAGCTGCTCCATCTGGCTGGAACCTGTCCTGCAATTACGTTTGCAGCTGCCTCTGATTCAAATGCTGCAAACACGCAAGCACCTGTCCCTGTCATACGGGCTGGTGCAAAAGCATTCAACCAATCGAGAGCCGCCGCTACCTCCGGGTGCTTGCGCCGTACGACCGCCTCGCAGTCATTGTTGCCGACACCCGTAAGAGGGTCGGGTATTTTCGTTCGCGGCGTGTCCCGTGTCAAACCCGGATCGGAAAAAATATTGGCAGTTGATACGCTTACCTGCGGATGCACCACCAAAAACCATGGCTCCGGCAAGCTTACCGGGCTCAGTATCTCGCCTACGCCCTCAGCCCAGGCTGCTTGCCCGCGAATAAACACCGGCACATCCGCCCCCAGGCGCAGGCCCAGCCCGGCCAGTTCATCCAGCGAAAGCCCCAGCTTCCAGAGCTTGTTGAGTACCGCCAGCGTGGTTGCGGCATCCGAGCTGCCACCGCCCAGACCGCCGCCTGAAGGCAGGCGTTTGTCGTTGTAAATACTGACACCGCTGCTACACCCGGTTGATTCCTTTAGTAATATTGCCGCCTGCACAGTCAAATCATCCGCTGCAGCGACCCCGGCCGGTTCCCCGGACAGCTGCACTTCGGCATCATTTCGCAGATCAAAATAGAGCCAGTCGCCAAAGGTCAAAAATTGAAACAGGGTCTGCAGTTCATGGTAGCCATCCGCACGCCGGCCGGTGATATGCAACAGCAGGTTGAGCTTGGCTGGCGCTGGCCAGGGACCACTGGCGGAAGCTGGAACATCAGTGATTTTCATGGTAACCGGGGGGTAACAGCGCCCAACTCCCATTTATCCACCACAACGCGCACAGAAATATCGTCATGTAACAGCTGCAGTTTGCCTGGCAGAGAAATTCCATTAACCAATTGATATCTATTGTATTTTATTATCCATCCCGATTGGCTCAACTGGCTCAACTGACCCGACTCATCCCGGCGTGCCTCTGCCTCGCCGGCCGCTGGCGCCGGTAAGCCCCTGATCCAGTAACGTAATCCCGTCACGGGTAATTGCCAGCCCGTCACCTGTTGCAACAGGGCATCTGCATCCCGGGCAGCAAAGGTCTGCCCGTCGGCGTCCACCAGCACCACTCCATGGCCGTCGCCGTTCAACTGGAAGCCTCCCTGCCCCAGGGGACCGGAAATCTTGAGAAAATAGCTGTCGGCCTGTTCCTGCCAGCGCAGACTCGCGTGCCAACCCTCTTCACCACGGGTGAGCGACACGCGACCGTTGAGTTGCCAGTCGGATAACAGGGCAGCGGTCTGGCCGCCACGGGGTGCGGGGGTGGAAGCACAACCGGCCAGCAACAGCACCGCCAGCAAGGCCGCCAGGTGTTTCATGGAGTGTGGCGGTTTATAACCTTTAAAAGCATGACGTTATCCGGATCTGATGCCAGCGAGGCATCCCAGATCCGACGAGCGCCTTCACGATCACCCTGGGCCCACATGACCTCACCGAGATGTGCGCCAATTTCACTGTTGCCGGTCATCTCCCAGGCCTGCAGCAGCAAGCGGTGCGCTTCATCGAGGTTGCCGAGACGAAAGTGCACCCAGCCAAGACTGTCGATAATAGCCGGATCATTCGGCTCCTGAGCATAGGCACGGTTTATATAGGTCAGCGCTTCCTGGTAACGGTCGGTACGGTCAGCCAGCGTGTAACCCAGCGCATTCAGGGTGCGGGTATTCTCCGGGTCATTCTTGAGAATACGGCGCATGTCGCGTTCCGCAATCTCCAGCTTGCCGAGCTTCTCGGCGGCCAGCGAATGCGCATACAACAACTCTTCATTGTCCGGACTTTCCTGCAGTGCCGAGCCATAGAGATCAAACGATTCCTTGTTGAGACCCGCATCGGTCAGCACCTGGCCTTCAATCAGATACAGGGTCACGCGCTGGTCCGGGTTCGTGTCACGCAAACTGCGCATGTGATTTTGCATGCCATCCACATTGCCCTGGCGAACAAGAATTTCAGCAATCCGCAATTGCGACTGGCTCCAGTAGTCACCGCCTTCAACCTTCCGATACCACTGCAACGCGGCATCATTATTACCCTGTTCCAGCGCAGAGTAACCAAGGTAATAATAGGCATTCTGCTCATCCGGGCGCAGCTTCAGCAGTTGTTTTAAATGCTGTTCGCCTGCCTTGTACCGCTTTGTCTCCAGCTCCAGCAAGGCCAGCGAATAAAGGCCCTCGGCATTCTCCGCATCCAGCTCCACCACCCGGCCGAACTGCTTTCTGGCACCCTCAAGATCATCACCGTCGAGCAACATGCGTCCGTAGGCAAAATGCAGCGTGGTATTGTCCGGGTGTGTGCTGACGGCGGTTTCCAGCACCTGCGTGGCTTCCGCCTTGCGATCCATCCGCACCAGTATCTGCGCCTTCAGCATCATCGCCTCCGGCAAGGCCGGGCTCAGGTCCAGCGCCTTGTTAACAGCATCCAGTCCCTTGTCGAGCTTGTTGACGTTCACCGACATACGGCTCAAGGCAATCCACGCATGCGGGCTCTCGGGATGGTAGGCAACCAGCCTTTCCATGGCGGTCAGTGCTGCTTGCTTGTCCGGATTACGCGCCAGCAATGCCGTCGCCAGGCTGTAGCCTTCCTGGGGATCATCGGTAACCTTGATCAGGTAATCCAGCTGCTCGATGGCTTCATCCGTATCACCGAGGTGCAACGCCAGCACCGTCAGTGCCTTGTGCGCCTCGACATCATCGGGCGCCAGTTCCACCCAGCGACGCGCCGCCCGCTCGGCAACAGCGAACTGTTTGGCGAAGGAGGCAATTTGTACAGCGCGCTCGGCAACACGCGGATCCCTAGCATTTTCAGCTGCTTGCAGATAATGCGGCACAGAGGTATCCAACTCACCCCGCTGACCGGCGATCTCCGCCAGCAGGATGTCAAACACCAGGTCGTCGGTGAGCTGCTGTTCAGGCAGCTGCTGCTGTTCCACCCCGGCAGAGGTGGTCTGCGGCAGTTGCGGATTCCCAACCTGTTCCGGTGTATTATTGCGATTACCTGAAGCGGCGCACGAAAGCAGCGACACGGCAAGCAGCGCGACCAGCCCGAAACGGCGGGTTAATCGATTCATATCAATCATCAGATTCTCCATCACTGGCATTCTAACAGCCTCATCAACAGGCTGCGAAGCTGTCACCGAATAATATATAGACAGCATTTAACGCCACTGGTTGTATATCCCAGTTGTATATCAGGGATGGATGCATCAGGATTCGCCTCCGGCTTGTATTAACTGAGCCCGCCATGCAGAATTTTGCGTTCATCTCCGGATTTCCTTTAATTTGACATGTATTTGACCGTCATTGGCATAAATCACCGCACCGCGCCCGTGGAGGTTCGCGGGCAGGTCGCGTTTCCGCCTGAGCAGCTCGCCCGCGCACTGGCGCAGCTGACCGCGCTGGACGGTATACATGAGGCGGCCATTGTTTCGACCTGCAACCGCACCGAGGTTTATTGCAGCTGCGACAATACACCTGACGATATAATCACTGGCTGGCTGTGCCGTTTCCACCAGCTTGAATCGGGCAGCCTGTTACCACACCTGTATATCTATCAGCAGGCGGACGCCGTGCGTCATGTGCTGCGCGTCGCCGCCGGGCTGGATTCCATGATCCTCGGTGAACCACAGATACTGGGGCAAATGAAGGAGGCCTACCAGCACTCGCTGCAGGCCAACAGCATCGACACCCTGGTAAACCGGCTGTTCCAGCACACCTTCTTGGTTGCCAAGCAGGTACGTACCGACACCGCCATCGGTGCCAGCCCGGTGTCCGTCGCCTTTGCTGCCGTCAGCCTGGCGCGACAAATCTTCGTCAAGCTGGAAGATCAGACAGCGCTGCTGATCGGTGCCGGTGAAACCATCGAACTGACCGCCCGGCATCTGCATGACCAGGGGATTGGAAAAATCATCGTCGCCAACCGCACCATATCGCGCGCCCATGACCTGGCTGCACAATTCAACGGCTACGGCATCGGGCTCGACGAGATAAGCACGCACCTTGAAGAGGCCGACATCGTCATTTCTTCAACCGGCAGTACTGAACCACTGATTTCACACAAGCAGATGCAGTCCGCACTGAAAAAGCGCAAACATCGCCCGGTATTCATGGTGGATATTGCAGTGCCACAGGATATTGCAGCCGACGTTGCCGAGCTTGACGATATTTACCTTTATACCGTGGATGACCTCCAGCAAGTCATTGATGAAAACCTGCGCTCACGCGAGGAAGCCGCACTGCAGGCCGAAGAAATCATCGATGATCAGGTTGAACGCTTCATGGCCTGGGTACAGTCGCTGGACGCTGTTCCCACGGTGCGCGCCTATCGCGAGTATGCAGAGTCCCTTGGCGAAGCTGCCATAGAAAAAGCCGGACGACAACTTGAAAACGGGACCCCGCCACAGGAAGTCATCGAAACACTGACACGCAGCCTGGTCAGGAAACTGTCACACAATCCAAGCGTTAACCTGCGCAACGCGGCAGCTGAAGGAGAGACCGGCTTGCTGGAAGCGGTACGCAAGCTGTTCCAGCTCAACACCCGCGATAAAAAATAATCATGCAAACAAGCATCATCCGTAAACTCGAACAGATACAGGAACGCCACAGCGAGGTCAGCGCATTATTGTCTGACGCAGACACCATTGCCAACCAGGACAGCTATCGCAACCTGTCCATGGAGTATGCACAGCTGACCCCGGTTGTAGATGCCTTCAGCGCCTGGTTACAGGCACAGGACGACATCGACTCGGCACAGGAAATGCTCAAGGATCCTGACCCTGACATGAAAAGCATGGCGGAAGACGAACTGCAACGGGCAAACGCTGACATCGAAACACTGGAACTTGAACTACAAAAACTGTTGTTGCCGAAAGACCCGCATGACAACAGTAATATCTTCCTGGAAATCCGCGCCGGTACCGGTGGTGATGAGGCCGCCATTTTTGCCGGCGACCTGTTCCGCATGTATTCGCGCTATGCGGAAAACAACAGGTGGCAGGTCGAGATTCTCAGCGAAAGCCCCGGTGAGCACGGTGGTTACCGCGAAATCATTGCACGCATCGTCGGCCAGGGTGCCTATTCCCGGCTGAAGTTCGAGTCCGGCGCGCATCGCGTACAACGTGTACCGGAAACCGAATCACAGGGCCGCATACACACCTCGGCAGCCACCGTTGCAGTCCTGCCGGAAGCCGATGAAATCGATTCGGTTGACATCAACCCGTCCGATCTGAAAGTCGACACCTTTCGCGCCTCCGGCGCCGGCGGCCAACACGTCAACAAGACCGACTCGGCCATCCGGCTGACACACCTCCCCACCGGCATCGTGGTGGAATGCCAGGACGAACGCTCGCAACACAAGAACCGCGCACGCGCACTGTCACTGCTGTAGGCCAG
>JAOUCV010000155.1 GCA_029859555.1 Gammaproteobacteria bacterium | reverse complement strand
GGACAGTATGGAAGTGAGCAATAGCCTTGAGTATTTTTCAGGGATAAAAAATGGCGGAAAAGAGCAATTATTCATGATAGAAGGAGCCAGTGCGCTGCGTCGCTGGCTGGTCAACGGTGATCGAACGGTCGCCAGTGATCTGAGGGGTTTGTTGAATGAGGATTTTTCTAACTGAAAGCTGTGCTGACACCAGCTGGCTTTCTTTAAAATATACGAGTGTGTTTACGAAGTATCATCAAAGAGGACTTTAATATGACTCAGAGTGGCGGAAACAATGTAATGGTATTTGTAACAGCGATGATTGTTGGTGTCGGTATTATCGCGGTCGCGCTTTATCTGTCCGGTGCAATGGCTATGATGGGTCTTGTGTAGTCGGCAGTACTTGTCTGACATTGTAACGGGCACACACACCCGGGTTTGTACAGCCTGGTGAAAACCGGGCGGTGCATTTACCCGGGCTGCAAATACATTTCTTCTTTAGCGGCCTGGCGGCACTGCGTCGCGGGTGTTCAAGTGGTCAGGCGGCGGTAAATGTCCGCTATTCGCTGTGGTAGTTTGTCGACCTGGTCAATAATAATAAAATCGTTTTTACCGTACATGCGGGTAAGATATTCACGTGATTCGGTATCAATGGTTATGCAATAAGGGTGTATACCCAGGTGGCGTGTCTCGATTAGAGCCATGCGAGTGTCCTCAATACCATAGAGGCCGCTGTAACCACCGATATCATCGGGACGTCCGTCTGTTAGCGTAATGAGCAGACGGGTCCGTGCTTCTATCTGGCTTAATCTGGTGCCAAGATGACGGATAGCTGCACCCAGGCGTGTGTATTCCTGTGGTTCGATGCCTTCAATACGGTTGCGCACGTCTTCACTGTAGTGCTCGTCAAAATCTTTTATATGGAAGCACTGGCAATAGCTGTTACCTTTCCCTGAAAACCCGTAAATAGCATAACGGTCACCCAGCCGTTGCAGTGCCTCACATAATAAAACCAGCGCCTCTCGCTCGACCTGGTTGATCCAGCCTGCAGTCGAAGCGCTCATGTCAATCATGAACATCACGGCAACCTGGCGTTCACGGCGGCTGGTTTGTGTAAAGATGAATTCGCTGGCTTCCAGGCCCTTGTGGGTGTCCGACCAGGATTCTACAACGGCGTCGATGTCGATGTCGTCGCCGTAGGGTTCACGTCGCAGGCGCCGGTTTTCCTGACGCAGGGCTTCAAATGTGCGATGGATGTGTTTCAACAGGCCCCGGTATTTGTTCATGGTGACAGAGATAAAATCGCCGTTAACAGGAGTGACACTTTGTTCATGCAGCCGGCACCAGTCTTTACGGTAACGCTGGCGTGAGTGATCCCATTCGTCATAGCTGAAATCATGAGCTTGTTGCGCCGCTTCGGTACTGACCGTCGTTTCCTTGTACTCCGGTGTGCCAGCGGGCTGTTCAGTTAATTGCCTGGCATCCGCAGGGTCTTGCTGGCCGGTCAGTGCCTGCTGCAAGTGGTGGGTGGGGTTCTGCAAGTCCTGCTGCGGGTGTCTGCCGCGTTTGGCAATAATGGTATTCGCTTTTTCTGCGTGTAAATGTCCCTGGTACAGGGTGGGTTCCGGATCAATATCGAGAGCTACTAACTGCGCCAGCCATGAGAGTGTGGTGTGCACATCGGCATCCGGGTTGCCGAGTGCTGTCTGCGCTTCTCTCCAGCGGGGATGTAATGGCTCTGCAGATCGAAGCATTGCCATGTCACGTGCCACACCGGGTAACAGACGTTCCAGGCAGGCATCCAGGCGCAGGGTTTCCAGGCGGTGAAACACCTGTAATGCCCGTTCAGGGTCAGGGTAGTCCTTGAGCGCATCGACGATATCTATGCGCCAGGTACCAAAACAGGTTTGCGCCCACTGATGCACCAGCAATGCCTTGTAGAGACGGAAGTTTTCATCCCGTGTCGGGTAGCGGCTGATGCGTGTCGGGAGAAACAGGGTTTCTGTGTCCGTGTAGCTTTGTTCCGCGCTTGACAGTTTCAGGTCACGACCGCTGAGCGCACGTATATAGCTGTCCAGTACACGTGCAATCTCGGTAAATGCGATGCTGCCGGAGGCGGGTAGCGACGCTTGCTGGTATTCCCGGTATGCCTGCATATTATGGACGCTGGCTTCAAGCCCCTTGTCCCTGAATGTCTCCTGCAGACTGTCGATCCAGGGTTCCCAGGCGGTATCATCGAGCTCGGTAAGTGCCGGTATCGCCAGCTCGCAGAAGCGCAAGGCAAGTTCCGGTTGGTGCAGAGAAATCCGGTCGACACTGGCGATAAATCGTTCCTGTTCTACCAGGCTCAACTCGGCCAGCGCCATGGCGGGTTCGAGCACGCTGCGGTGGCGCGTCAGTACCGGATCCAGCAATAATTCCAGACGCGTCTGCAGTTCTCGTGCCTGCATGCCGCCGTAGCGTGCCGTTGAGCGGGACCTGACAGGCCTGCTTCGTTGTATATGCGGCGGTTTTTTTTTCCACAATCCGAAAATCATGCTAATACCCGACAGCCCTGGCGGATCTTGTCAGATTACCGTTTGGCACGATCCGGTGGCCATACGTAGAAATACGTGAGCGGACAGTGCTTGCGGTTTGCGGCTATGGTTATGCGCATTGATTTTTATCGAGTTTGTTTGGACTGGATCAATTCCCTCTGCGGGAAAGAGACGATCCTCTGTTTCAGGAAGAGCTATTCTTGTTGCGTCGATCCAGACGGCATCTTGCTGGCAGAAAAAAGAAGCCGTCAGATATTACTTCGGGGGCTACTGATCGTATTTGATGTACTTGAAGCGCGGGTCATCCGGGGTGCCTTCAAGTGGTCCCTGATCCTTGCCTGGCTGCCACTGTATTATATCCTCTATTTTTTGCGCCAGAACAAAGTCTTTGTCAGTAACGCCTTTGGCAGCATGATTCATTAGTTTAACTATGACAAAGGCATAGGACACGGACAGGTCGGGGTGGTGGAAAGCTGCCTCAGCCAAATGCCCGATTGTATTGACAACCATCAACGTGGATTTCCAGCCACTGGTTTTATACTTGCGCCTTATCCAGCCTTTTTCCAGGTACCAGTGTGGCAGTTCTTCAGCAAGGCGTGCCTTTATTTCGTCCTCGCTGTAGGTTTCATCATGGCCTCGTTGTCGCCAGCTCATTGCACGCCTCCTGAACTGCTTGTCCGGATTTACGGTTGCACTACATCTCTTGACGTGGCCGGTGCCAGCGCTTTGGTGGTTAGTTTGGTATTCACAATCTGGTCTTTTACCGACCACAGAATCGCAAGAACCTCGCCGCGCTCTGCCGCGCCTATGTTGTTCATGTCCAGTGCCTTCAGTACGTCATCCACTACGGCATTAAATTCCATGTCACTAATGTTCATGCCGGCATGCGTGGTCAGCATATCCTTGCCCGTGTATTCAACCGGCCCACCGGTTGCAGCGGCAAATATTTCAAAGACCATTTGTTTAACATATACAGGGTCACTGTTGCTGAAGCGGTTGTTAACTATCGGGTTTATTGTGTGGTTAGTCCAGATATCCTCGCAGATGGCCCTGGCAACCGGTTCACCGCCTATGCGGTCATAAAGTGTAGGGCTGTCGCTAGCCGCCTGTGACGCCGTTATCCCGGTAATCGCAAACAGTCCTATACTCAGAATGATAAATTTCAGCCAGCCTGGTTGCTTTTTCATGTGCAGTCTCCTCGTCAGTTTGCATCAGTAGTTTTACTATATCGGTTGTCATCGTGATCTGTAATACGTGGAATTACGTGATTGATGCAACCATTAGCACTTGATTTTAAAGGAAATGACTCTCATATCTCGAAAGCGTGCTTTTTCCGGGACATTTTTGTAGGTTTCAATACGGTCGAGTATTCCCTCTTTGACTTCTTCGACACCGGTCCAGCTCTTGCTTTGCTGTGCATTGGCTAACAAGCACCGGTTTTATTTACATTGTTATAGTTTTCCAGTCCGCTGGTATAGCTCTCCCGGCTGTCATCCAGCCTGGTCAAATAGATGCCCAGGTTACTGTCAGGGTTATTCTGGTCGGCTTTGAACTGCCGGGTCAGGGACTCATCCCTGCTATTCAGGAAGACCGTCACGGCCGTCAGGCTCAGCCCGAGTTTGAAGTCGAAGTTACGGAACTCGTCAGAGCCCGGATCAGGCTGTGGTAATTCCGCGCCCATTTTCCTGAATAGCGCGGCAAAGCTCAGTAGACGATCGCTCACTTCCGTATCCAGATTGTAGCTCTCTGCCATGTTGTACAGCACATCAGCGACCTGTACACGGGCCACATTGTAATCATGCAGCCTTGTCTGCAAGTCGACGATATTGACTGGCTGCTTGCAGCCCTCAGTGTGCTGAGTGTGGTCTGGATAGTCCTCAGGTACGGAATTCTTGTGAGCCAGAACGGCTGTATTTACAAAACAGCAGAGGCTGATGGCTATGAGTAGTTGTGTTGATCGCATAATGATTCTCCCTGCTGCATCAAGATCCAGCCAACGGCTGGTAATCGTTAGTGTGAAAGGCTTCAACGGATGCTGCAGTTGCATATGCCATCGCCGCCGGGGGGCTGCCATGGCGGTTTCTCTACCGGCGTCACAGGAAGGGAGTTCGACCGGTAAGCATGTTTGCGAAGCAGTTTTGGCATCAGAATGTATTTCGGCTGTGCATGGGCGTGAAGAAATACTGTCTTGCTAGCCGCAGCCATAAAACATCGCGCCAAATAAGGGTATTGCGACAAAAATGCTGTTTTTCATTCGCGGCTTCCTTCTGGTGATTTGCTTTAAACAGTTGATAACATGCACGTGTTGTGCCATTTGCGGGAGAGTACCTCGCAGCAGCTGTTAACAACGAAAGGTTGGCGATGAAGGCTGCATGATTGTAACACTGTGATACACATCTGACACACTGTCGCGAGGTTGTTGAGCGCCTTTGAGAGCGCAATCATTCTACTGGCGGTTTGTTTACGCCTGGCCAGTCACTCTTCATCTCGAATGAGCGTTACCCTGCATTATTGACAACTGTTTTCTGCTGTCGTCTGCTCACTATCGTCATCGATGGTGATAGACTCGTACTATCAAAAACTGTATCCCACTGTTTGTGCAAGAGGTTAGCTTGACTGATATTTCGACATTTATTTGCAGCCGTTGCCATGGGCTGCTGTTGCTGTTTGCGATGTTATTGAGCGCATGTAGTTCAATACCTGGTCCGGGCGAGATAGATGAGCATGCAGATTACGGCCCGTTTCCAGAAGATTACCAGTCGATTACAAAGTCCTACCTGCAGTCTCAGCCACGAATCTTGCCTCTGGATATATCAACAGCGAAATTCCTGAACACACCTGCCAAATTTACCTACAGCCAGATTGGCAGGTCAGACAAATATGGATACCGTGTCTGTGCGATGGTGACTACCATGGACGGGCGGGAGACCTCTGCCAATTTTCTTCTGATTAACAACGATAAGGTGATAACTCATTTACACGATACCGGGCTTCTCAGATTGTCGGACAGGTTTTGTAATATCGAAATGTTAACGCATGGCAGCACGCAAACGACAACCCCTGCAGAGATGACGCCTGTCGTCGTGGCAGCCGTACCAGCAGCAGCGGTTAATGAACAGAATTTTAAATACATTGTGTGTCGTGCCAGTGATAAAGAAATATTCTTTGCCTTTGATGCAGAAAAAAACCAGTTATTGGAACAGCGCGACGGACGCGTGCTAACAACTTTTTTAATAGAACAACTCACGGATACTTTCATTGTTGCAACTTCGACTGCCGCTGAAAACACACGCATCTCGATTAATCGTGTTTCCGGAACCATGCATTACC
>JAOUCV010000154.1 GCA_029859555.1 Gammaproteobacteria bacterium | reverse complement strand
GTCCATGTTGCCGGCAGTGACACCGAAGAACAGGTTTGGTTTGCCGAGCACTTCAAACGGGGCTTTTGATTGCCAGTCCGGTTGCGCGATGATGCCGACACGAAACCCCTGTGCCTCCAGTAACCGCCCGATAATGGCCATACCGAACGACGGCTGGTCGACATAGGCATCGCCGGTGACAACAATGATGTCGCAGGAATCCCAACCGAGCGCATCCATCTCCGCCCGGCACATGGGCAGGAATTTAGCGGTGCCGTAACACTCCGCCCAGTACTTCGGATAGCTGTAGAGGGCAGTGTCGGCAGTGGCGGCGGCGATGACAGGCATAGGTATTTCCCGGGTTTGCCGCCATGTTACAGGAAAAGCCTGTTTTTAGATTAATTTAGTGCGCAGCACGGGTAAAACACAGCGTAGCCCTAAGGTTGTCCGGGCAGGGTCGCCGTTGCACTTTCCTGTGCACCTCGACACCCGGACATCCGGGCTATCGTCACGCCCGCGGCAATAACAGCCTGTTAGCGGGAGAAATATCTAGACGGCCTGCAGCAGTTTTGCGGGGATGTCATAACCGGCCTGCTGCATGCTGTGCAGAATCAGGGCGACTGCCTGTTCCTCGTCGAAGCGGTCCGTGTTGAGGACCAGATCATAATCGCTGCAATCATTGATGCCTTCACCGTAGAGCTTTTCCAGGTAGTCGGCACGTTGTCGATTGACCGTCATGACGAGTTCCCTGGCTGCCTCGATATCAAGCTGTTCACGTTCGGCAACCCGCCGCGCACAGGCATCCACACTGCCAATGATGCGGACTCGGAAGGCACGGGTGGGACCGAGGATCAGGTGGGCGCCACGGCCGACGATGACACCGCCCTTCTTCGAAATATTCATAACGACCTTCACCAGGTAGTGCAGGTAGCGTTCCTTGTGGAAGGTCTTGCCCTGGAAATATTGCTTCCATGGCCTGGTATTGACATGCTCGAGGTTCTCGTCGAGCCGCTCCACCAGCTTGATATCCACATGGGCCTGCTCCGCCACGCCTTCGAGGATGGAACGATCGCAACAGCGCACTTCCAGACGATCGGCAAGTGCCTGGGCAATACGCTTGCCGAGTGAACCGAAGCCACGCGAAACCGTTACCACGTAGCCAGCCTTGCGGGCCTGCGCCGCCTTCACCTCAGCCGCCTTGCGCTCCTGTGCGAGCTCGACTGCAATCAGTGCCTCGATCAGGCGTTCTACACTGCATTTCATAATATCACCCGTTTTGTTAACCATGTATTTTACAGGATCACGGCAATGGCATCTCATCTGGCAGGCATCTTTTTTCGAGAACAGATGTCCCTGGGCAGCAGGGATCCTGCCCGGCAATTACCGTTGCGGCGACCTTTGCTGCTGCCGTCATTCACCCCGGTTCAATGAAGAGGAGATAAATCCCGGCATTGGCGGTAGGCTAACCGACCATGCACTGGATCAGCCTGACACTACTCTCCGCCTTTTTTCTGGCCACGGCGGACAGCCTGTCGAAGCGCTATCTTAGCCATTACCGGCCGGGAGAGCTGGTACTGGTGCGCTTCGGGGTTGCCGGCATGCTGTTGTTGCCGCTGCTGCTGTGGGAACCCTGGCCACCGCTGCCGCCGGTATTCTGGGGCTGGATGGCCGTTGCCATGCCACTGGAATTAGTGGCCATGTGGCTGTACATGCAGGCCATTCGCAGCTCGCCGCTGTCACTGACGCTGCCCTACCTCGCCTTCACACCCGCCTTTAACACGCTGACAGCTTATCTGGTACTTGGCGAAACCGTCACACTGAGCGGATTTTCCGGAATTTTACTGATCGTGTTCGGGGCCTGGCTGCTCAACCTGCAAGCCACACAAAATGGCAGTGGCCTGAACATACTGGCACCGTTTCGCGCTATCACGAGGGAACGCGGCTCACGGCTGATGCTGATGGTTGCAGCGCTGTACAGCCTTACGTCAGTGACCGGCAAAGGTGCATTGCTGCATGTGACACCGGCATTTTTCGGGCCATTCTATTTTGTGGCCCTGGGAACGGCATCGCTGCTGTTATTTGCATCGCGCGATGTATCCAGCTGGCGCGCACTTGGCAGACATCCCTGGGCACACCTGGCGATTGGTGCCTGCATGAGCGCCATGGTAGTTGCGCATTTTTATGCCATTGAACACATCGAGGTGGCCTACATGATCGCCGTGAAGCGTACCAGCCTGTTGTTTGGCATGCTCTACGGCGCCTGGCTGTTCAAGGAAACCGGGCTGCTGAAAAACCTGGTCGCCGGAATGTTGATGGTGCTGGGTGTATTTTTGATTGTAATGTAGCAGCAACCCGCGGACGAGATCCGCTCCTGCACTGATAGATACTGCTATTGGTAATTAATCTTGCCGCCCTGCTGCCGGTCACTCAACCAGGCCTCGACATGATCTACGGGCACCCCGGAATCAATGCAGGCCAGTAACGGCGAGAATATCCGCTCGATTTCTTCACGGGCCTTAACAAGGCATTGCGACAATGACCAGTCGAGGTCCTTTCCCATACTGCTCACTTTCTCGATACGATGCCCGGCATCTGAAGTGTAATAAGGCGACTCTGGCATTCCCAGTAACAGCGCCAGCGCAATATTCATTTCAATCGGAATCTCAACACTGCCGTGATATGCATCAGCGGTAACCCGCTCGCTCTCCAGCGCACCGCGCACCAGCTCAACGGCAATGGCATCCTTGTCCATGGAATCATCCTCTGGCTGCAACAGTCGACGTTGGTAGCTGCCAATCTGGTTGGCCACACCTCGACCGTAATGCTCACGCACCAGCCGCAGATAGGTTGCCAGCTGATAGGCACGGATACCGGATGTAAAAACCGGCCGACACCCCGGTTCAATATGTTTCCCGGCACAGGCGGTTTCGAAGGGATCGCCCAACCTGTCAAGATAATCAACCGGTAACAAGGCAAGACTGTAGATACTGATGTTTATTTTCCTGTTTAGCATGAGACTCCAATAACGCTGACGCACGATTTATGCTTGCCTTCCAGCTTCAACACAGTAATGATTAAGATCAGTTAACAGCTAATCAGTTGGCGCCAAAAAGCAGTCTCTGGAGACGGTAATTTATACCCATGCGTATACCTGAAGACGTTACCTCTCTCGGCAGCATCGTTGCCCTGATCGCCCGGACCCTGGAAGCCCGGGGCCATGACCCGGCGCCACTGCTCTCGGAAGCGGGCATCAGCCTCGAGGACAGCTGCAATGCAAACGCCCGCATTCCCACCATAAGGACGATGCAACTGTGGCGCTTGTCGATAGCTGCGACCGGTGACCCGGCTTTCGGACTGGCAGTTGCACGCCACTTCCAGCCGGCCGTATTGCATGGCCTCGGCTTTGCCTGGCTGGCCAGCGATACGCTGCGTGACGCACTGGGTCGACTGGTAAAATATTCGCACCTGATCAGTACACTGCCCGACTTCCGGCTCGATGACGGGGAAAATACTGTCGACCTGGTGGTTACGGTACCGGATCTCGGCGAGGACTTTTCCCATGCAGCAACCGATGCCGGGCTGGCCATTTTTCTGCGCATGTGCCAGATCACTGCCGCAACCCGTATCATGCCGGTGCGCGTTACCATGCAGCGCCCTGAACCCTCCGACAAGACACCCTATGAAGCAATGTTTGGTTCCTGCATTGAGTATTCAGCAGCCGCGCACCGTTTGAGCTTCGCTGCCACGCTGGCCAATACCCCGCTATCGACAGCACAACCGGAGCTTGCGCGACTCAATGACCAGACCGTCATCGATTACCTGGCACGTTGTGAGCACAGCAATCTCGCCATGCAGGTACGTGCAAAAATTATTGAAGGGCTGCCGGATGGCAGGCCCAGCCAGGGAGACATAGCCCAGACACTCAATACCAGCCTGCGCAGCCTGCAGCGCAGACTGCGTGATGAAGACACCAACTTCAAGAACCTGCTGAGTGAAACCCGGCAGCAGCTGGCCTTGCAGTATATGCGCGACACCAGCCGCAGTATCGGGGAGATTACCTACCTGCTGGGATTTTCCGAACCCAGCAATTTCAACCGCGCCTTTAAACGCTGGACCGGAAAATCTCCCGGGGAATTCAGGTCACACGAACAGGCACACCCTTTACCCTGAGGGGGAGAGCTTTCAGTCCAGCCAGCCATTGCCAGCCTGCCGCTTATCCCTCAGCTTCACAGTGCTCCTTCTGGATCCTCTCAAAAACTTCTTGCCGGTGCACTGCCACATCCAGGGGTGCGCTGATACCAATCCGTATCTGACCTCCCTTGATCCCCAATACCGTTACTGTCACATCATCGCCGACCTTCAGCGACTCGTTTACCTTTCGCGTTAATACCAGCATTACCGAGCCTCCATAGCCTGAAAGGCTTTCCCTGCCTGGGAAAGCTGCACAACATTATGGGAGTACAAGGAGGAAACACGGCTATCTTGAGCCGCCAATTGATTATCAGACGAGGTCAGATTACAGGGAAGTCAAAAAGGCATACTTATTTATGGATCCCCTGTTGCCGTACTTCTGCCGGAGCAGCTGGCATAAAGGTGCAGGGAGCTTCAATATTTAGAGCCTGGAAAAACAGACGAGACGTTAGAAACGCGCCGGAATTATTCTTCCCGACAGCCGCCGATAAAGTCTTGCAGACTTTTTGTGGCTGCTTGCGTCAGATCAATAAACTCGACACCTACCTGATACAGATCCTGTGCCAACCGCTCGGTATGAATAACACGTGCACCGGTCTTTATTAACGAGCCATCCGACTCGTCTTCAGACAGGTTAAAACTGATATTAACGAAGACATCCAGCACCACGCCAAGCGGTGCCTCGCTTTCGGTGAACATGCTGTTAATCACCTGCTGGTTACAACTGAATTTCACACCACCACAGGACAGGTCAAGCATCAGGGCAACATTCATCTCACCACCCGCCGAACCAACTTCACAGGGTATCTGCACCTTGACACGGGAGTTCTTCCTGTCACTGCGCAGGTGTTGACGTCCTTCCTTGTTCAGATTTACCGGTATCACGATAGTCGCCCAGGTCTTCGCGCCTCAGAATCAGACGCGAATTTATGCTGCAAACACTGAAAGGTCAAGTTCAACGCGGCTTGGCGATCACGCGGAAGCCACTCACCTCGCAGACAACGCCCGGCTTGTTGGCCGCCCGCTAACCGGGACGCAGCAGGTGTAGCGGACAATAACAGGAGCCGCCACGACGCACCCTGGAAAAACCTTTGGCAGGCCCTAATGGATCTGCTGCCAACCGTGCATAACTGTTGGCGCCATACCGGTCATCGACCCGCTCCCGGACATTGCCGGGCATGTCACAGACACCAAAAGCATTTACCTTGCGCCTTGCTACAACCTGAGGTTTATCTCCTGAGTTATTGATAAACCATGCATATTAATCCGGATTCTCAACCGGCATCGGACCCGGTCCGGTACTACCGGCCCGCGCGGCAACCTCCCATTCCGCCTCGCTCGGCAGGCGGTAGTAGTGGTCGCTGTCCAGTTTATTGAGCCCCTCGGCAAAGCGCGCTGCCATGTACCAGGAACTGCTTGCCATGGGTCGCTGCTGCCGGTTACGCCCGGCTGCAACCCGGGCGCAATTTTTTAAAATACTGCCCGGGTTCTGGTAAAGTTGGCAGCCGTTAAACAACTGTAGACAAGCTACATGCATTTTCACCACAATCTCTTTTCAGGCCATACACCTGCCTGCATCCTGTGCCTGGTTGCACTAGTGGCCGCATGGCTGGGACTGTCATCCTGCTCCAGCACCTCCACATCACCCCTCAGTCAGCAGGTTGATCTCGATTATGGACTGATCGCCACGACACCCG
>JAOUCV010000153.1 GCA_029859555.1 Gammaproteobacteria bacterium | reverse complement strand
TCACTACATACTTATCGCATAGTGCCCAATTCAGCGACGGGAGTATGTTTGTCACTAGCGACGACGAAGCCGTGGCAACTGGAATCAGAAAGCATGCCGAAAACGGCACACCATGTTCGCTTTTTATGCACGAGAAGATTACGAATATTGTGCAAGGATCTGGATTCTTCGCAAACGTCACCAATGCTGAAATTCACGCTGATGGCTACATCAGCGCCTGCATTGCGGATGGAGAAAACGAGAATGAGTTCGAGCTTACGGGACAACTATGCGTTGACTGATATCAATGCAACCAATGTAGCTGCCCCCTATAGGGATCTCAAGGAACCACAGGCTCCATTAATGTTGCTTCGAGCGGCTCACAAAACTAAAATCCCCGGCTTTGCCGGGGAATATTTAGTAGCATATATTGAGGCACATTCTGGTCCCACCAATAACATAACAATAATAAAAGCACTGTGCTGATGCCTTGCTTTTAGACTTTGCACTTGACACCTAGCTTTTAGGGTTTTCAGAAGTTATTTCAATAGAGACATCATCAATCAGATGTGTGATTGCAGAATATGAAGGTCCGAATATGCGTGCAAAGCGGAAGTACATTTGAAACCCGGGAATGACCGTTGTTGGCTGGAAACAGACCTGGGGACTAATTCTAAACAAGCCTTGTAGGTTGGATTAGCGATAGCGTAATCCAACATGCTGTCCGTCGGGTTACAGCACGAAGCGCCTAACCCTACCTGCTCAGATTGTGGTCGTGTACCTGATCCGTGTTCGATAAAGAGTTGCACTCACCAACTGAACCCGCCACCGAAAGTTGATAGCTGCTATCCTTGGCGAGATGCTCTCTGTCTGTAACGCCAACTTCAATTATTTGTAGCGCGCCTAGAAGTAATAGGCAAGCAGGTAGATCCCGAGCAGGATAACGACCCACAGCACCATGCTGCCGGTGGCCCAGGTACGAGCCAGCACGCCCTGCGGTCCGTGGTAGAGGAACAGCGCGCCGAGGAAGTGGCTGATATGTCGCAGGGTGTCGATACTGCAGCGACGCTGCCAGGCATCCAGGGCCCGGACAAGCGGGCATGCTGCGCGCGGTAACAGCCGGCGGTAGAACCAGTCCCAGTCGAGGGTGATGGTGAGTGTGCGCTTCAGGTAGGGCAGCATGATGAAGAAGGCGAGTCCCGAGAACAGCAGCAGCTGCAGCATGCTAATCACGTGCGCGTAGGTGTATGGCGCGTAATCGACCGGGTAGGGCAGCAGGTTGTACAGCGGCGCGGGCCAGGCACCGAGCGCGATACACAGGAATGCAAACAGGATCATGCCCAGCCGCATGTTAAGGGGCGGATCCGGTGGACGCAGGCCGGAATCTTTCTGAAAGAACACGAACCAGGGAAACTTGATGCCCGCGTGCAGGAACACGCCGGCGGACGCTGCCACCAGCATGAACCACACGAAGGTCAGATGCTGGTCGGCTGCCGACTGCGAGATCATCGACTTGCTGATGAAGCCGGACGTCAGCGGGAACGAGGAGATCGCCAGGGCGCCGATAATGCCGCAGATCGCCGTCAGCGGCATGCTCTGGAACAGACCGCCGAGGTCGGTGCATTTACGCTTCCCTGTCATGTACAGGACCGAACCCGCGGACATCAGCAACAGCGCCTTGTAGATGATATGTGTGAAGGCATGTGCCGCAGCACCGTTCAATGCCATTTCGGTGCCGATGCCGATGCCGACGATCATGAAGCCCACCTGGTTGATGATGCTGTAGGCGAGAATGCGGCGCATGTCGTTTTCGAGCAGTGCGTAGACGATGCCGTAGAAGACCATGTAGAGGCCGAACGCGATCAGGATGTCGGCGCCGGGAAACCCTGTCAGCAGTACGAACACGGCGGCCTTCGTGGTGAAGGCAGAGAGTGCAACCATGCCGCCCGGTGAGGCCTCGGGGTAGGCATCCGGCAGCCAGGCCGACAGCGGCGGGGCGCCGGCGTTGATGAGGAAGCCGGCGAGTATCAACCACTGTGCGGGACTGTCCAGGGCCATGGCGGTGAAGGCCACCGAGCCGGTCGCGGCGACTTGGCCGATGATCCCGGCCAGCAGCAGTACGCCGCCGAACAGGTGCAGGACCAGGTAGCGCAGGCCGGCATCGCGGGACTGCGGCGTTCTTGTCGACCACACCAGCAGGGTCGAGGCCAGTGCCAGTGCTTCCCAGAACACCAGCAGGGTGACCAGATCGCCGGCGAAGGCGATGCCGATGGCACTGCCGGCGCTGATCATGGCAGCCGAGAGTTCCGCGACACGCATGTGGTTGAGCCCGAACAGGCCGCCGGCAAAGGCCATGATGGCGAACACCGTGGCAAACAGCCGTGCCAGCTTGCTGTCGCTGAGTGGTGCGAGTTCATGGCCCAGAAAGTCGATGCTCAGGACTGCCCCGGCGGGCAGTTGCCAGACCAGGGCGAGTACCAGCAGCGGCAGTCCCAGCACCAGCAGTGCGCGCAGGCGTGCGGTGCACAGCGGCAGCAGCAGCGCACCGAGCACCAGCGGCAATCCTGGCGGGATGAGACTAATCGCCGTCATAGTAGGTGTCCTTGCGTTTCAGCAGGAGGGCCAGCAGCTTGGCGACGATGATCAAGGCGATGCAGCTGGCAAAACCGAACCAGGTATAGAAGCCGAAGCTGCCGTCGATGCCGAAGGCCGCGTGCGGGTGCACCAACAGGCCGGCCAGCACGGTCAGCGCGAGGATGCACAGGAACACGATCCATAACAGGCGTATGCTGCCGGGGCGTACCAGCCAGTGCGGCTTCATCGGCCTGCCCCCGCGGTCATCATGGCAAGTTCAAGGACCTTGTCCGGGAAGAAGAACAGGGCAAGGGTACCGGCAGCGGTCACCGTGATCGCCAGCAATACTGTCAGCGGCGCCTCGGCCCCGTTGTGGCGGGATTCGTGAGCCGTTGCGGTCGTCTGCTCGCGGAAGAAGGCCGCGTACACGATGGGCATGAAATAGGCGGCATTGAGCAGTGTACTGATGATGATGATACCCAGGGCGACCAGCTGCTGTGACTCGATGGTGCCGAGCAGTATATACCACTTGCTGATGAAACCGGCCGTCGGGGGAATGCCGATCATCGAGATGGCGGCAATGCTGAACGCCGCCATGGTCCACGGCATCTGCCTGCCGATACCGTCCAGTTCGCTGATGCGGGTCTTGTGCGTCATCACCAGGATGGCGCCGGCACAAAAGAACAGCGTTATCTTGGCGAAGCCGTGCATGACCATGTGCGCGCTGCCAGCGATGATGCCGGTCGGCGTGATCAGCAAGGCGCAGAGCACGATATAGGACAGCTGGCTGACGGTCGACCAGGCCAGCCGCAGCTTCAGGTTGTCCTGCCGCAGCGCAACGATCGATGCCAGCAGTATCGTGGCACCTGCCACGTACATTAACCACTGTGTCGCCGTCACTTCAGACAGGAAGTCGATGCCAAAGATGTAGATGGTTACCTTGAGCACGGTGAACACACCGGCCTTGACCACTGCCACCGCGTGCAGCAGCGCACTCACCGGTGTCGGCGCGACCATGGCGGCTGGTAGCCACAGGTGCATCGGTATGACGGCTGCCTTGCCGATGCCGAAGATGTACAGTGCCAGCAGCAGCCCGGCCATGGCCGGGGACACCGTGCCGGCAAGGATGCCGCCTTCGCGGAAGTCCAGCGTGCCGGTCAGCGACCATGTCCAGATGAGTGCCAGCAACAGCAGCATAAGGGAGGTGCCCAGCAGGTAGCCGAGGTACATGCGACCGCCTTCACGGGCGCTATTGTCGCCGCTATGGGTTACCAGCGGATAGGTCGACAGGGTCAGCAGTTCGTAGAAAATAAACAGCGTAAACAGATTGCCGGCGAATGCGATACCCATGACGCTGCCGAGTGCCACGGCAAAGTAACTGTAGAAAGACGTCTGGCGCCATTCGTGGTGGCTGCGCATGTAGCCGATCGAGTACACCGACGTCACCAGCCACAGGAAACTGGCCAACAGGGCAAACAGCATGCCCAGTGGTTCTATCTCGAAGCCGATTGCCAGCCCGGGCAGGGGTTCTGCGATATCGATGGCCGGCCGGGCTCCCTGCAGGAACGCATCGTGCAGTGACAGTACCAGCAGCAACAGGCCTGCGGAGGTCAGCAGCGTGACAGCCTCTCGCGGGTTGGGCCAGCGGTGCAAAGCCGATATCAGGATGGGCGCCAGCAGCGGCAGGGCGATGCAGGCCAGTAGTATTATTTCCGGACTCATATGGCGTTGGCTTGTACGGGTTTCACTGTAGCACCTGTCCGATCAGGGCGTCGGCGGCCTGCTGTGCCATAGAGACAACCAGGTTGGCATCAATGCCCACATAGAGGTTGACGCCGATGAGTAGCCAGACGGGTATCAGCATGCTGGCGGGCGCCTCTTTTATCTTGTCCATGCTGGCGCCAGGCACATTGAAATAGGCGGCTTCCACCACGCGCCAGATATAGACCAGTGCCAGCAGTGAACTGATCAGCACCAGTACTGCCAGTGGCCAGTAGCCGGCGGTGAGTGCGGCACTGATCAGGTACCATTTACTGATAAAGCCGGCAGTCAGTGGCACACCGATCAGGCTCAGGCCGCCAGCCACGAATGCTGCCATGGTCCAGGGCATGTGCCGGGCGAGCCCGTGCATGTCTTTCAGTGTCACCGAACCCAGGCGCAGAAAAACGCAGCCCAGTGCCAGGAACAGTGCACCCTTGATCATGGCATGGTTAAACAGCTGGATCATGCTTGCGGATACACCTGCCGCAGAGGCCAGGCTGATGCCAAGAATGGTATAGCCGATCTGCGCCACACTCGAGTAGGCCAGCATGCGTTTGACGTTGTTCTCGAAAACAGCGACCAGCGAGGCGACCAGGATGGCGGCAATGGCCAGCAGCATGAAGATCTCGCTGACATGCATGGCGGCAAAGGAGAACTGGCTGCCGAAGACGGTGAAGAAGAATCGCAGCAGTACATACACGCCTGCCTTGGTTGCTGTGGCGGCCATGAACGCCGATACCACGGAAGGCGCGAAGGTGTAGGCATTCGGCAGCCAGATGTGCAGCGGGAACAACGCCAGCTTGATGCTGACGCCCACGGTTACAAAGGCGAAGGCCACCCGGATGGTGCGGGTATCTGTGACGGCAGGCAGTCGTTCTGCAATATCCACCATATTGAGCGTGCCGGTCATCATGTACAGCAGGCCGACACCAATCAGGATAAAGGTGGCGCCGATGGTGCCCATGACCAGGTACTGGAAGGCAGCTGTGAGTGCGCGGCGTGTCGAACCCAGGCTGATAAGTACATAGGAAGACAGCGAGGAAATTTCCAGGAACACGAACAGGTTGAAGGTATCACCGGTGACTATGATGCCCAGCAGTCCGGTCAGGCACAGCAGGTAGCAAGTGTAGAACAGTGCTATTTTTTTGTATTCTATCTCGTGCAGGATACTGCGTCGGGCATATGGCATTACCACGGCGCTGATAGCGGCAATTATCAACACCATCATGGCGCCGGCCATGTCGATCCGGTACTCGATCCCCCAGGGGGTTGCCCAGGCGCCAATGGCGTAGGAAATCGTGCCCTCTGTATAGACGCGATGCGCCAGCATGACTGCGACCGCCAGTACCGCTGCACTGACGAGGCTGGACCATGCCCAGGCATGTCGGGGATTACGTAACAGCAGGCATAGCGGCGCGGAGACCAGCGGGATGACGACCTGCAGTGCGGGAAGGTTGGCTAACAGCACGCGGGAGGCCTCAGTCTTGCTCGTCCTGGACGTGGATCTCGTCCTCGTTGGTGGTGCCATAGGCTTCCCTGATACGCACTATCAGGGCGAGTCCGAGTGCAGTGGTGGCGAGGCTGACAACGATCGC
>JAOUCV010000152.1 GCA_029859555.1 Gammaproteobacteria bacterium | reverse complement strand
CTGTCCTGATCGGCCCGATTGTCAGGCAGGCTCGTAGCCTGATTTGCTTATTTGCTTGAGGACCAGACGTTGATACAGCGTACCCGCGTTAAAGTTTGCGGTATTACCCGTGTAGAAGATGCGCGGGCTGTGGTTGACAATGGCGCCGACGCGCTTGGGCTGGTTTTCTATGCAGCCAGCCCGCGTGCTGTGACAATTGAGCAGGCACGCGCCATCACGGCTGTGGTTGCTCCACTGGTAACCGTGGTGGGCTTGTTTGTTAACCCCGGGCCTGATGAGGTCAGGGCGACGCTGGCGTCTGTTCCCCTGGGGCTGCTGCAGTTTCACGGCAGTGAGACCAATGCTGAATGCAGCCAGTTTGGGGTACCATTCATAAAATCAATTGCGGTTGGCGATGGTGTCGATGTTTTGTCATGCATGCACGGTTATCCTGATGCATCCGGGTTTATACTGGATGCCGTGCAACCGCAAACGCATGGCGGGGGTGGTGTGAACTTTGACTGGAAACAGGTGCCAGAACATCCACCGGCTGCGGTGATTCTCGCAGGCGGCCTGACACCTGCAAACGTAGCACAGGCGATTCATACAACCCGCCCGTATGCAGTCGATGTCAGCACTGGTGTTGAGACATCAAAAGGTATCAAGTCCGCTGACAAAATTGCAGCTTTTTTGAAAGGAGTAATAAACAGTGACCAACGCGGCTGATAACACCGCATCTTCCGGTGCGCTTCCAGACGAGCGCGGGCACTTTGGGAAATTCGGCGGGCGCTTTGTGGCGGAGACGCTGATGGCACCGCTGGATGAACTGAATGCGGCCTACCAGAAATATATGTGTGATCCGGAATTTCAGGCTGAGCTTGATCGGGATCTGGCCTGTTTTGTCGGGCGGCCGTCGCCGTTGTATTTTGCAGAACGCTGGAGCAATGAAATTGGCGGTGCGCGTATTTACCTGAAGCGTGAGGATCTCAACCATACCGGTGCTCACAAGATCAACAATACTGTCGGGCAGGCACTGCTTGCCAGGCGTATGGGCAAGACCCGCATTATTGCCGAGACCGGAGCCGGACAACATGGCGTCGCCTCGGCAACCGTTGCGGCGCGTATGGGTGTAGAGTGCGTGGTGTACATGGGCGCCGAAGACATAGAGCGCCAGGCGATCAATGTGTATCGCATGCGCTTGCTGGGAGCCACCGTGGTATCGGTTGAATCGGGTTCCAGGACATTGAAGGATGCCCTCAATGAAGCCATGCGCGACTGGGTCACCAATATTGATAACACCTTTTATATTATCGGTACCGTTGCCGGTCCGCATCCGTATCCGGCCATGGTTAGGGATTTCCAGGCGATTATAGGGCGGGAAACACGACAGCAAATTATGGCGATGGAGGGGCGTTTACCGGACGCGCTGGTTGCCTGCGTCGGTGGCGGCTCCAACGCAATCGGGCTGTTCCATCCGTTTATTGATGATAACGAGGTCGCGATTTACGGTGTCGAGGCAGGTGGAGACGGCGTAGAAACAGGACGGCATGCGGCACCGCTGTGCGCGGGCAGTCCGGGTGTATTACATGGCAATCGTACTTACCTGATGGAAGATCGTGACGGGCAGATTATCGAAACACATTCAATTTCGGCAGGGCTGGACTACCCGGGGGTCGGCCCGGAGCACGCCTGGCTGAAAGACAGTGGTCGTGCCACCTATGTTGCAATTAAAGATTCAGAAGCTATGAGCGCATTCCACTCACTGACACTTACTGAAGGCATTATGCCAGCGCTGGAAACCAGCCATGCACTGGCCTATGCGGAAAAGCTTGCTGCCGGCATGGACAAGGAGCAGATCATTGTAGTGAATCTGTCTGGTCGGGGTGACAAGGATGTAAATACCATAGCAGCACTTGAGGGTATCGAGTTATGAGCCGGATTGAAGTACGTTTTGCGGAACTCAAATCACAAAATCGCACGGCTTTAATTCCGTTTGTCACTGCCGGAGATCCGCAGCCGGATGTCACCGTCCCTTTACTGCATGCCATGGTCGCAGCCGGCGCAGATTTGCTGGAACTCGGGGTGCCGTTTTCCGATCCTATGGCAGACGGGCCTGTGATTCAGGCCGCCTGCGAACGTGCGCTCAGTCACCATGTCACCTTGCACCAGGTACTCGATATGGTGCGTGAATTCCGTCAGCAGGATAAGACTACGCCGGTCATCCTGATGGGCTACCTGAACCCGGTCGAGGTTTGGGGATACACTGAATTTGCAACCGCCGCCGCCGAAGCAGGTGTGGATGGCATATTGACGGTGGATTTGCCCCCGGAAGAAGCAGCAGATTTCACCGCTGCCATGAAGGCCGTCGACATTGACAGTATTTTTCTGCTGGCACCGACCAGTGACGAGTCGCGTATGCGCAGGGTCAGTGAGGTCGCCAGCGGCTTCCTCTACTACGTATCATTCAAGGGTGTGACCGGTGCCAGTCACCTTGATGTGTCTTCAGTTTCCAGCAAACTCAATGAGTTACGAAAACATACTGAGCTGCCCGTTGGGGTAGGGTTTGGTATTCGTGACGGAGAATCGGCCGCCCAGGTAGCCAGGATTGCAGATGCAGTCATTGTTGGCAGTGTCCTGGTCAGCCAGCTGGCTGACCTTGCTGACCAGCCAGACCGGATTCCCTCAACACTGGCGGCAACCGTGTCCGGGTTACGGGCGGCGATTGATAAAACGTCCTGATGACGGGGTTCCTGTCGTAACAGATGAACAGGTACAATCCATAATATGAGCTGGTTTAGCAAACTTGTCCCTTCAAAGATTCGCACCGTCGGCGGTAACAAGGGTACTGTGCCCGAGGGGCTGTGGATCAAATGTGACGGCTGTACAGCGGTTCTGTACCGCTCCGAACTGGAAAGAAATTTTGATGTCTGCCCGAAGTGCAGCCATCACATGCGCATAGGTGCGCGTCTGCGGTTACAGATGTTTCTTGATGATGGTTCCCAGAAGGAGCTTGATGCCGGTCTGGAACCGGTTGATGTACTCAAATTCAAGGATAGCAAGAAATACCGTGATCGCCTGAATGCAGCTCAGAAGGCTACAGGTGAGAAAGATGCGCTGGTGTCCATGCAAGGTACTTTGCAGGGCTTGCCGGTAGTAGCAGTGGCCTTCGAGTTCAGATTCATGGGTGGTTCCATGGGTGCGGTCGTTGGCGAGCGTTTTGTCAGGGCAGCAGAACTTTGCCTGAAAAACAGATGGCCGCTGATCTGTTTTTCAGCCAGTGGTGGCGCACGCATGCAGGAGGCGTTGTTTTCCCTGATGCAAATGGCCAAGACCAGTGCCACACTGGCAAAGATGTCAGAAGCTGGCATTCCTTACATTTCTGTTCTCACCGACCCGACAATGGGCGGAGTCTCTGCCAGCTTCGCGATGCTGGGTGACCTGAATATTGCTGAGCCGCGGGCGCTGATCGGGTTTGCCGGGCCGCGGGTTATAGAACAAACCGTACGCGAAACACTCCCTGACGGTTTTCAACGCAGCGAATTTTTGCTGGAACATGGTGCAATCGATATGATCGTTGATCGCCGTGAAATGAGTGAAAAAATTGGCAGCCTGCTTGCCATGCTGACAGATCAACCCTCCACAGCAGCAGCTGACTGAAAATTCGAATAAGCGGCACTACCTGTGGTATCAGCCTGAACCTGTCCACGCCTGATTATCAAAAAACAGCCTTGATCGGTTTTTTCCATGCCACGTTTTAATACTCTTTCTGACTGGCTCGCATGGCAGGAAACCCTGCATCCGAACAAAATAGACCTCGGTCTGGAGCGCGTCGCCAGCGTTGCCGATCGACTGCAGTTGCGGCAGCCTGATTTTACTGTTGTCACGGTTGCCGGGACCAATGGTAAGGGTTCCAGTGTTGCAATGCTTGAGTCGGTGCTGCTGGCTGCCGGCTACCAGACCGCTACCTATACTTCACCGCATTTGCAGCGTTACAACGAGCGTATTCGCATAAACGGGCAGGAGATTGATGACCTGTCGCTGTGTTCGGCCTTTGCAGCTGTTGATGCCGCCCGTGGCTCTGTCAGTTTATCGTATTTTGAATTTGGAACATTGGCAGCCCTGCAGCTGTTCAAACAGCGATCACCAGCTATCGTAATACTGGAAGTCGGACTCGGTGGGCGTCTTGATGCGGTGAATGTCGTGGACAGTGATGTTGCGCTGATCACCTCGATTGACATCGATCATAGTGCCTGGCTGGGTACTGACCGGGAATCGATCGGACTTGAGAAAGCGGGTATTTTACGCGCTGCTCGTCCGGCAATATGCTCAGATGCCAACGTGCCGGGCAGTATTGAAAACAGGGCGCGTGAACTGAAAGCGAACTGGTATTGCCTGGGCACAGAATATGGCTATCAGCGTTCGGGGGACAGTTGGAGCTGGCAGGGTGTGGCCAGTACCATCAATGACTTGCCACTACCTGCGCTGGCGGGGCAACACCAGCTTGATAATGCTGCCGGAGTGCTGATGGTGCTGGAGGTGCTGGCAGATAAATACCCGGTAAGCCGGGAGGCCATGGAACGGGGGCTGCAGGCAGTGAAGCTGGACGGGCGTTACCAGACAGTCAGCGGCGCAGTCGAACTGGTTTTTGATGTGGCACACAATACTGCCAGTGCCGGGCGTCTGACCCGGGTTCTCAGTGACAACCCGGTCACTGGTGAGACTTTCCTGGTGCTCGGAATGCTCGATGACAAGGATGTTGAACAGTTCACCAGTGCGCTGGATGAGGTAATTGACTACTGGTATCTCGTCACGCCCGGCTGCGATCGCGGTTTGCCGGCCACCAGCCTGCGAGGGCGAATGGGTTGCCTGCCGGCTGAAGGCAAGGTGCACTGTTTTGCGGATACGGCAGCAGCTCTTCGGCAGGCTCAATCCGCTGCCTGCAGCGGAGACAGGATTGTCGTCACGGGCTCCTTTGTGACTGTGGCAGAAGCATTGGAAAGTCATGTATAGTCGGCGCACAGGTGAAAAACGGTTTCGGGTGGGGATTCCGGATTCAACATGGAGCAGACATTGAAACAAAGACTGATTGGCGCGGTTGTGCTTGTCTCACTGGCGGTTATTTTTATACCGATAATTCTTGAAGGTCCCGATGATGAATGGACGCCGCGCAGCCACAGTCTGCCGGACAAGCCACAACTCGATTACCGTGCTGATATGGAGCTGGTGCTGCCACCGCCCGGGCAAGTTGACGAGCAACCGGGTACCGCTGAAGTTGAAATTGAAGAGACGCCGGCATCCGGCGAGCAGCCTGTTACAAAAACCGTCAAGCCTGTTGCGGCGACACCGGCGTCTGCCGCTAAACCGGTCAAGAGTGAAACAACGACAAAGCCCCCGGCAAAACCCCCGGCAAAACCAGCGCCCTCTGCACCTGCGCTGTCAAAAACGCTCAAGGGCTGGTTTGTACAGGTGGGTAGTTTCGGGCAGGAAATGAATGCAAAAGGCCTGCAAGACCGGCTGGTTGAGAGTGGTTTCAAGGCGCAATTGCAGGAAATCGAGATTGGTAACAAGCGCGCCTACAGGGTCCTGGTAGGGCCGTCAGCGGCACGCGCAGAGGCCGAGAAACTGGCTGCCAGTCTCAAATCCGGGCACCAGCTGAAGGGGATGGTTGTCGAATATCCCTGATAGATGACGCGGCTGTCGGGAATAAAACTTCATGGCAGTGCCCGCCATATCTGGTAAAATAACCGCTCTGGGTACCACACTTTAATAGTAAACAGGCTGGTAAATGCTGGCTGGACACGTAAGAGGTAGCTATGGCAATTGCCTGGATCGATGTAGTGATAATTTCACTGATTGCATTATCTGCAATTCTCAGCCTGTTTCGAGGCTTTGTGAAGGAGGCGCTGGCGCTGGTGAGCTGGCTGATAGCGCT
>JAOUCV010000150.1 GCA_029859555.1 Gammaproteobacteria bacterium | reverse complement strand
GACAACACAGCCGTGGCATCCTATACTTTGATCAGCATAGTGGCGATCTTGTATTCAGGACGTGCGTGGCGCCAGCAGTAGTGCGCATACCCCGGGGGGGGGGCTGTTCTCATGGAACCATCCATATGATAGATTTTCCGGACAGCGGATTTTCCGGGCTGCGTGACGCCTTTCTCCGCAACAGACAGGAAAAGTCACTCAGTGACAGCAGGGCGGCTGCCGTCCTCAATACAATAGAAAGCGTGGTGGACGGCACAGACAGCAAAATACGGCTGGTGCATGGTTACAGAAAGAAACTCGGCAATATCATTCAGTCCTCGCTGGAATTTTCCGATGACATTGTCAACCGGATCCCGAGCCCTCTGGAAGTCAGCAGCAGTACTTTCGTTTCCGACCCGCATGTGAATGCCTTTTTCACGAATGTCGCGGATCTGCAGTCTGTTTTCAGTCACAGCTCCGAAATACAGGATTATATGGCAGAACCTCATGAGGACAGCGCCGGCTGTTGCGCCCTGCTCTGCATGCGCCGCACAGAGAAAACAGTAATGGGCATGGAATTGTCAGGTGACAGGCTCAACAAGGATGTTCTGCAGGTTGCTGTCAACTTCTCGGATCACAGGATTTATTCACCGGCACCGAACGAACCCAAAGCACGTCACGGGCTCAAGCAGTGCCTGTTTCAGGGGCTGGTGACAAATACGCTTGAACGTATCATGAAACTCCGGCTTGCCAGTCACCGGTTGCAAAACAAGCAGCAGATGCTGCACGCCAGACTCAGACGCAACAGGCAGAAGATAAAGAAAATTAAACAGGACACCGGCACTGACAACAACCTTGCACATGCTATCGAAGCGACCGGCCTGGAACTGAGAGAGGTCGAGGAACAAATGCTGAATACACCACTGATGACTCCGCAAGCACTGCTGGAACAGGTAGTCGACGTGTTCAGCAATCCGGGGGAATTCATCAAGATGAGGAAAATTCCACTCAGACTCAACAAGATGTGTATCAAGATCAGCAACGACTCGCCAGCACCCGCCAATCAACTCAACCTGACCGAAGTAGTCATTGGCAATGAGTTGCCGCGCGTGGTCACACTGGCGCGATTCCCGGAGAAGGACCTGCTCGCCAGTAAGCTATCCCCGACATTTCAACACCCGGGGTCAGCAGCGACTTAAAGTGCACTTGACGCGTGAGTAATTACTTATAAGCCCTTTTCATTCTCCAGGGCCTTTTCCGTGATTGTTTCGTAGAGGTGCGCGACACAGGAACAAAACGAGTGCCATTCCGGATGCCGGTCTATTAAATGCTTGCTCTTCTGGGAATCGTGAATAATCATGCTCAGGAATTCAATATCATCATCACTCAGCACCCCGCCATTATCCACCTTCTGCTTCAGTGACATAAGCCTTGGCAGTCTTTGTTTTTCGAACCGCTTGATAAGAACCAGAATAACGCCATTTTCACTTGATGGTTTAACCATCGCCGATCCCCGCTGTTACGCCGGCTCAACCCGTAACTTGACCACCGCCCGGTCAGTTGCCTCAGCCACTGTAAACCTGAAACCCGCCTCGATAATAAACTCCCCTTCACTGGGGATATGACGCAAGCGCGCCATTACCAGACCACCAAGGGTATGTGATTCCACCGCCGGCAGACTGGTGCCAAGCACCTCGTTGGCTTCAGAAATCGGCAGACGTGCATCCATCAGGTAGGTCTCTTCATCAAGCATCTCGAAAATACGTTTTCGTCGCGGCAGGTATTCCTCAAAGTCATAACCGACATCAATTTCGCCAACAACCTCCTCCAGGATATCCTCCATGGTGATCATGCCTATCGCCGAACCAAACTCGTTCACCACGATAGCCATGTGATCATCACGGGTACGCAACACCGGCAGCAACTGGTCAATCGTTTGATAAGGTGACACATAGTGGACGGGCTTGATAAGTTTCTCCAGGGGCTGATTTGATAACTCCGGATCCATCAGGTCCCAGGTTGTCAGGGTAACAACACCGACGATATTACTTATATTCCTGCTGTATACCGGCAGCCGGTTATAGCCGCGCCTGCGTACCAGGGTGACAGCACTGCGGCTATCCCGGTTGCGGTTGATTGCCGTCATATCAGCAACAGGGATCATGGCCTCGCCAACCGAGGTATCTGCAAAGCGAATCGCACGCTTGATACGTGCACGGTCAAAGACGTCCACATTGGCCCCGCGTTCTGCCATATCGACCACCATGCGCATCTGTTCCCGGGTAATAAATACGTTCTGCTCGGCCTTGCCTCCGCCTATGAGGCGCACGCACAGGCGGGCGATACGCGAGAACACGAAAACAAGCGGATAGAACAAAATGGAAAAGACCCGCAAGGGATACACAATCACCGGCGCGATCTCGTTGGATTTCTGCTGAAAGACACTCTTTGGCACTATCTCGCCGAGTATCAGGAACAACGGGGTAAACAACAGGACGGCATACAGGTCACCCAACTGACCGAATGAACGGATCATCAGCATGGTCCCCAGCGTGGTCAGGATAATAGTCGATATATTGGTACCGACCAGCGTCGTTCCGAGCAGGATATCCGGTGTCTGGAACAGCTTTAGCACCCGTTTTGCACCCCCGTGCCCCTGGTTCGCCTTGTGGTGCATCTTGAGTTTATCCGAGTTCACCAGGGCAATTTCCGAGCCCGAGAAAAATCCCTTCAGGAAAAGAAGCAAAACCATCACCAGCAAGATAATCAGGAATTCCATAGACTGCTCCTCAGACCTCAGTGGATGACATTGCTGTCAGGGTTGTTGTCATTGCCGGTTCCGTCAGGTTCAAGACCCCGGTCATCGCCTCGCAACCGGCCGCTATCAGTAACGTTCCCGGCGCCGTCCGATTCAGGCATTTTTCCATCTTGCTGTTCACCTGCCGCTTCTTCTGCCTCAACAGACTCAGCCGGCATGTCGCTGACAAGTACTTCATCATCACGAACTCCGCGGCTCACCCGCACACGGGCCACCCGGTGCCCATCCATTTCCATGACGGTAATACTGACATCTTCGATACTGATACTGTCGCCAACCACCGGCAACCGGTCCAGATGCCGGAATGCGACACCACCTATCGTCGTCATGCGCGGGTCCTCGATGCCGAAATTTGCCAGGTTATTAAAATCAGTCAACTTCATATCGCCATCGACCTCGTAGGCACTCTCGTCTCGTTCGTGATACTGGTCCTGGCCCTCAACATCACCGGAAATCTGACCAAATATGAAAGTCAGCACATCCTTCATGGTAACGAAGCCCTCAACCCCGCCAAACTCGTTGAGAACTGCTGCTGCGCGTGCATTATTTGCCGTAAAGAAGTCGAACATCTCGTCAACTTTCTTGGTAAGGGGGACAACGACCGGTGGATGCATGATGTCATCCAGCCCGACTGTGGTCAGGTCCGAGTCATCGAGTACCAGCCGCAGGATATCCTCGGCATGCACAAACCCTACCAGATTGTCCCGATGCTCACGGAATACCGGGACCCGCGGGTGGCGGTGTTCACGAAAACGACTCACCATTTCAGGTACCGTCATGCCGGCATTAAGAAAAGCCGTGCGTGTCCGCGGGGTCATGATCTCGACAACTTCCGTATCTCCCGCCTCCAGCAGGTTGTAAATCAGGGCGCGCTCGGTTGCATTTAACTCCCCTTCCCTGGCTACCTCTTCCACCAGGGTCCGGAATTCATCCAGCTGCAGAATATTCTCGGCAGCCTTTTCCTCGCCAACAACCAGGGTGGTTACGCGATCGGCAATACTGCGGATCACCCAGACCAGCGGCGCAATCAGCCTGACCCAGAGACTCATGGGCGTTGCGACCACCCCGGTGCTGACACGTACCGGATTTGAGACCGCAATGGTCTTCGGGGTTACCTCACCAAACAGCAGCAGCAACGGAACCATCACCAGTATGCTGATCAAGGCAGCACGCTCGACACCATAAAGGACCACCAGCATCCCCGTCATATTGGCGGCTGCAGCAATATTGACCAGTTCGTTGCCACAGAGGATGGAAATAATCAGCCGCCGTGGCTGGTCCAGCAAGGCATGCAGGGTCTCGGTATGGCGATTACGTTCCCGGCGGAGTTTCTGCAGATCCAGGCGGGACAGGGAAAACAGGGCGGTTTCCGATCCGGAAAAGAATGCCGAACCACACAGCAACACGACCTGTATAGCCAGGCGGGCCACCATATCGGGTTCCGCCAGGCGCGCAGTATCAAAGACAAAAAATGCCTTTATGCTCGCCCATTGCTGGAATATTTCCTGAAGAATACTTTCCATTGTTTTACACCGGAATAGCGTCAGCCCCCCTGACTGCACCCGCGTCAATAGCAGTATCAGTCACACGCACAAATCTGCCAAACAAACGAGGGCAGAATAGGATATATTAGCAGCAGAAAACCTTCATTCTTTTGATGCTGATCAAACAAACGGTGTTTTTAAACTGATAAGTTCAGCATCAGGTCATCAGAGACAATCGAAAATGGACAAGCCCACAACCAGAAAAGGCCGCCGCCCGGCAGCAAAAAAGCGTAGCACAAGCATCCCGAAGACCCGCAAGAAAACGGCTACAAGCAGTGCCCGGTCCACCAGGCAAACGACAACCGCCATCCGCAAAAAACCGGCGGCAGCAATCAACCTGAATGCGCCTGAATTCTATCTTAACCGGGAACTGACCTGGCTGGAATTCAATCGCCGCGTACTGCACATGGCTGCGGATAAAGCCACACCGCTGCTGGAACGCGTCAAGTTCCTCGCGATCGTCAGCGCCAATCTTGATGAATTCTTCATGAAGCGTGTTGGCGGCCTGAAACAACAGATCGCTGCCGGCATTCGTACGCCATCCGTTGATGGCCGGACACCCGCAGAACAACTAAAGGAAAGCCACGTAATCGTGCGGGAGACCCACCGGGAGCAAAACCGGGTTTACCGGCAATTGCACACGTTACTGGAAGCACAGGGCATACGGCTCAGCCGCTATACCGAACTGGAACCGGGTGAACAGAATCTGCTGCGGGATGAATTTATCAGCAACATCTTCCCGTTATTGACCCCGCTGGCCATGGATCCGGGACATCCATTTCCCTTTATCTCCAATCTTGCCCTGAATATGCTGGTCTCGCTGCGCTATCCGGGCGGCAGCGCCATCCATTATGCGCGGGTCAAGGTACCCATGGTAAAGGGCATTGCACCGCGATTTCTGCATGTTAATGGCAGTGACACCTATGTACGACTTGAAGATGTCGTCAGCAACAACCTGGACCTGTTATTTCCGGGCATGGAGATCATATCCTGCGAGCTTTTCCGGGTTACCCGCAATGCCGTCGTGGAAGTAGAGGAAGAAGAGGCTGACGACCTGCTGGCAATGATCGAATCCGAATTGCGCGACCGCCATTTTGCACCCATTGTGCGCCTGCAGGTCGAGAACAATATGAATCCGACTCACCGGGGTATGCTGGCTGCCGAACTGGGACTCGATGAGGCAGCTGATGTGTTCGGAGTTGAATCGATGATGGCAATGCGCGACCTGTTCGCAATCGCCGGCCTGGACTTCCCTGAATTACATGACACGCCCCACAAACCGGTTGACCATACCCGACTGGTCCACGATTCCCGCAACATTTTCCATATCATCCGGGAACGCGGCGCCATGCTGCTGCAGCACCCCTACGAGTCGTTCAGTACCAGCGTGGAACGCTTCCTGCGTACCGCCAGTGAAGACCCCAAGGTGCTTGCTATCAAGATGACGCTGTATCGCACATCTGAAGACAGTGCCATCGTGGAATCACTGGTCAATGCCTCGCGCAACGGCAAGCAGGTCGCGGTACTCGTTGAACTCAAGGCGCGTTTCGATGAGGCCGCGAACATACGCTGGGCGCGACGCATGGA
>JAOUCV010000151.1 GCA_029859555.1 Gammaproteobacteria bacterium | reverse complement strand
TTGGCTATGGCTCCGATCTGGATATTGTTTTTCTGCATGACAGCAGTGGTAATGAGCAGCATACGGCCGGCCCGCAGGTTATCGATAACGGTGAATTCTTCACCCGCCTCAGCCAGCGGATTATTCATATCCTGAATACCTATACCTCGGCCGGTATCCTGTATGAAGTGGATATGCGGCTGCGGCCCAATGGTGCATCCGGGTTACTGGTAAGCAGCCTGGATGCCTTTGCAGAGTATCAGCGTCGCAGCGCATGGACCTGGGAGAACCAGGCACTGGTACGTGCGCGCGTCGTTACCGGTGGCGGTGAAATCGTGCGGCAGTTCGAACGGATTCGCTCCGGCGTGGTGGCACGCCCGCGTGATGCGGGGAAATTGCGCAAGGAAGTCATGGAAATGCGCCAGCGCATGCGCACCGAGCTGGACAAGACGAATGACCGGCAGCTTGACCTGAAGCACTGCCGTGGCGGTATCGTTGATGTGGAATTTATGGTTCAATGTGGCACATTGCTCTGGTCTGATGAGCACCCCGAAATACTCAGGCATACAGATAACCTTGGCTTGCTGGCTACATTTTTGCAAGCCGGACTGATGTCCGGTGACGATGCCAAAGCCCTGGCTGATGCCTATTGTGCAATCCGGCACCGTATTAACCACCTGGCGTTACAGGAGCTGCCGGGCCTGACCGATCACGAAGAACTGGCGCAGCATCGTGCGACGGTGGCCGGGATCTGGGACAGGTTTATGGGCTAAGAGGTGAAGGGTGATTACTTAACAACCTTGCCACGAAAGAAGCACGCGGCAGCACACGGAAATATTCCTGATAATGTATTTTTTCTTCCGTGTTATCCCGCGTGTTTGTGTGGCAAATTATTTGTCTAAAGATTGCTGGAGATTGAAGTATGTCTATGTCTGATCGTGACGGCGTCATCTGGATGGATGGCGAACTGGTACCCTGGCGAGAGGCCAAGGTCCATGTGCTGACCCATACCCTGCATTACGGTATGGGCGTCTTCGAGGGTGTGCGCGCCTACAAGACCGACAGGGGTACGGCTATTTTTCGCCTGCAGGAGCATACGCAGCGCCTGTTTGGTTCGGCGCATATCATGATGATGCCGGTCCCCTGGGACCAGGACACGATCAATGCGGCGCAAATAACCGCCGTGCGCGAGAACAAGCTGGAGACCGCCTATATACGCCCGATGTTTTTTTATGGCTCGGAGGGTATGGGGTTGCGCGCCGATAATCTCAAGGTGCATGGTACGGTGGCTGCCTGGGAGTGGGGTGCTTACCTGGGCGCTGAAAACATGGAGAAGGGTATCCGTATCAAGACCTCTTCCTATACGCGGCATCATGTCAACATCACCATGTGCAAGGCCAAGGCTACCGGCAACTACATCAACTCGATGCTGGCGTTAAACGAGGCGCTGACGTCCGGCTATGACGAGGCCATGTTGCTGGACGATCACGGCTTTGTTGCCGAAGGCAGCGGTGAAAATATTTTCATCGTGCGTGATGGCGTGTTGTATACCCCGGATACCAGCTCGGCGCTGGAAGGCATTACCCGCGACACGCTGATGCAGCTGGCTGCAGACCAGGGGCTGACGGTACGTGAAAAACGTATTTCCCGCGACGAGGTCTACCTTGCCGATGAGGCCTTCTTTACCGGCACCGCAGCAGAAGTGACGCCGATTCGGGAAGTGGATGACCGGCAGGTTGGCGATGGTACGCGCGGCCCGGTGACGGAACGCCTGCAGACCCTGTATTTCGACGTGGTACATGGACGGGTCGACAAGTATAGCGACTGGCTGACGTTGGTGTAGTTGCTTCACCGGGAGTATTTTTTGCAGCTTAGATCGCGGACAAGGTCCGCTCCTACAGGAGTATCTAATTGTCGTAGGAGCGGACCTTGTCCGCGATCTGGCCTGCTGTCATCGGCTACGTTTTTTTCACACCCATGAAACTCGCATTCGTACTCTTTAAGTATTTTCCCTATGGCGGCCTGCAGCGCGACATGGTGCGCATGGCGGCTGCCTGCCAGCTGCTCGGTTACGAGATTCATGTCTACACCCTGTCGTGGCAGGGTGAGGTCCCGGAGGGTTTCAATGTCCACCTGCTGCCGGCGCGCGGGCTGCGGAATTTCGTCCGTTACCGTGATTTTATCAGGCTGTTGCAGCAGGCGCTGGCGCGACATCCGGTCGCGGCCGTGGTCGGTTTTAACAGGATCTCGGGGCTGGATATTTACTACGCGGCCGATCCCTGTTTCCGGCAGGAGCATGTCGAGAACAAGCCATACTATGTCAGGTTCCTGGCCCGCTACCGCTTCTTCATGCGCCAGGAGGAGGCCGTCTTCGGTGCCGCATCACAGACACTGGTGCTGATGATATCCAGCCTCCAGCTACCGTATTTCAAAAAGTATTATGGCATCAGCGATGCGCGCATCAGGATGTTGCCGCCCGGTATCTCCAAAGACCGGATGGCGTCTGCCAACAAGGCCGAAATACGTGCCGGGTTCCGGCGCGAGTTTGGGCTGGGCGATGACAATATACTGTTGTTGTCAGTGGGATCCGGGTTCGACATGAAGGGGTTCGACCGGGGGCTGATTGCGGTTGCGGCATTGCCAGAGGAGTTGCGTGCACGGGTACGGGTTTTTGTGGTCGGCCAGGACAGGCCGGGGCCTGTCAAGCGTCTGATACAGCGCCTCGGCATAGCGGATATTGTCACCCTGTTTCAGGGCCGGGATGACATTCCGCGGTTCCTGCAGGGCGCGGACTTTCTGCTGCATCCTGCCCGCCATGAAAATACCGGTACGATTATTGTGGAAGCCATCGTGGCTGGTCTGCCGGTATTGGCCACGGCGACCTGTGGTTACGCCTTTCACATAGAGCAGGCGCAAGCCGGCCTGGTGGTGCCAGCGCCGTTCCGGCAAGCCACTCTGAATGCTACCTTGCAGGAGATGCTGCGTTCAGGAAACTGGGATACCTGGTCTGGCAATGGTATTGCCTATGGCCATGCCGAAGATTTATACAGTCTGCATGAGCGGGCAGCTGCATACATTCATCAGCGTGTGTTGAAAAAGCAACCGTGACCGTAATTATTCTGGCAGACGTTGTGGATACCTGAACTGATCCAAGGCACAATTCCTGTATTCCTGTCACAGAGAGGTTGGAATCGATGGGCGCTGTATTGATCGTTGCTCCATCCTGGGTCGGTGATATGGTGATGGCCCAGAGTCTGTTCAAAGTGCTCAAGGCACAGAATGCCGGGCGTGCAATTGATGTGCTGGCGCCCGGCTGGACACGGGCACTGCTGGAACGCATGCCGGAAGTCCGGAATGCCATCGAGATGCCGCTGGGGCATGGACAGCTGCAACTAATGACCCGCCGCCACCTGGGTGTCAGCCTGCGCACAGCCGGTTACGAACAGGCGATACTGCTACCCAACTCCTTCAAGTCTGCTCTGATACCTTACTGGGCGCGTATTCCCCGGCGCACCGGTTATACAGGTGAGCTGCGGCAATGGCTGTTGACAGACGGTCGCAAGCTCGACCGGCAGCGCTTGACGCAGACAGTGCAGCGGTTTGTCGCGCTGGGTTTACCCGATGGTGCGGTACTCAAAGACCCCGTCCCCGAACCTGCCCTGGAGACCAGTAAAGAGAATGGTCGTGCCGCTGTGCAGCGCCTGGGGCTCGAGACCGGCCAGTTGCCGATATTGGCCCTGTGTCCGGGGGCCGAGTTCGGTCCGGCAAAGAAATGGCCGGAGGCCTATTATGCCGAGGTTGCCAGGAGCTGGCTGGAGAAGGGCTGGCAGGTGTGGCTGTTTGGCTCGGTGAACGATGTACCTGTGTGTAACAGGATTAATACGCTGGCGGGCAGTGCGTGTGAAATTCTTGCCGGTCAGACACGCCTGGAAGATGCCATTGACCTGCTGGCAATTGCAACCTTCGTCGTCACCAATGATTCGGGACTGATGCATGTGGCGGCGGCCCTGCAGCGCCCCATGGTAGCGATTTACGGCTCATCTGACCCCTGTTTTACACCACCACTTTCAGGGGCGGCGCAGATTGAGCGGCTGGGGCTGGACTGTAGCCCCTGTTTCAAACGTGAATGCCCGCTGGGTCACCTCAACTGCCTGAATGATCTGTTGCCTGAACGTGTAATCACGGCCATGGAAGAAGTGATGAAATGATGAACGTGCTGATTATTAAAACGTCTTCCCTGGGCGATGTGCTGCATACCCTGCCGGCTGTGACCGATGCCGCATGCCTGCTTCCGGATATCAGCTTTGACTGGGTGGTGGAAGAGACCTTTATTGAGGTGCCCGCCTGGCATGCCGCGGTTGATACGGTGATACCGGTTGCCCTGCGCCGCTGGAAACACGGTTTTTTGCATGCGCTGCGACTTGGTGAACCACAGGCCGCAGTAAAACAGTTGCACAAACACAGCTATGACCGAATCATTGATGCGCAGGGGCTGATCAAGAGTGCAATTATTTCACGCTTTGCGCGGGGGCCGCGCTACGGGCTTGACAGTGCCAGTGCCCGTGAGCCGCTAGCGGCAAGCGCCTACAGCCGGACTTTCCCGGTGCCGCGTGCGCAACATGCCGTGGCACGTGTCAGGCAACTGTTCGCGGCAGCACTGGAATATGCAGTGCCCGATACCCCCCCCAACTATGGTATACGGGACCGGTTTGCAGCGGCACAAAGGCAGCCCGTCCTGGTCTTCCTGCATGGCACGACCTGGCCGACCAAGCACTGGCCGGATGAATACTGGGTGGAACTGGCGACTATGGCAGCCGCCAATGGTCTGCAGGTAAAGATCCCCTGGGGCAATGCAAGCGAGCAACAGCGCGCCGAAAAAATTGCTGCCGCACATCGGGGGGTTGAGGTATTGTCGCGTATGAGCTTGAGTGAACTTGCGGAATTGATTGCAGCTGCCAGTGGTGTTGTCGGTGTGGATACCGGTCTGGTGCACCTTGCTGCAGCACTGGGAACTCCCTGCGTAACCCTGTATGGCGCTACCGATCCCGGCTTGATCGGTACGGTGGGGGATGCACAGTTGCATCTGCAGGCGGACTTCCCCTGTGCGCCCTGTCAGGCGCGTAAATGTAATTATCAGGGATCAGCTGAGGTGTTTCCGGCGTGCTATGGCAGCTTGCCACCTGCACGGGTCTGGCAGACACTGGTTGCCAATATGGCAGGGGTCGCTGTTGCGGGTGAGACGTCATGATTGAACTTGCTCCGGCCTTTGCTGCCTGCTTGCCGGCTGCTGCTGATCCCTTTGATACCATCATGCAACTTGACGGTAAACTCTACCGTGATGTGGCTAATCGCCGTACCCTGCGTTTTGAACTGGGCGGGAAACGTTATTTTCTCAAGGCGCATTATGGTGTTGGCTGGAAGGAGATTTTCAAAAATTTACTGCAGCTGCGGTTGCCGGTGCTTGGTGCACGTAATGAATGGCTGGCCATTCAGCGGCTCGAGCAACTGGGCGTGGAAACCATGACGCTGGTTGGCTACGGGGAGCGTGGCAGCAACCCGGCAAGAAAACAGTCCTTTGTCATTACCGAGGCACTGGAACAGACGGAAAGCCTGGAAGATTTTTGCGGTGCCTGGGCGCAGTATCCACCGGTTACCAAAGCCGGCATCCGGCTCAAGCGTGAGCTGATCAGGCGGATTGCACGGGTATCCGGGATAATGCATACCCATGGGATCAATCACCGTGACTATTATATCTGTCATTTCCTGCTGGATGTGTCCGTTGACTTGCTGGCGGTACCATCGGAATCCCTGCGTCTGTCACTAATCGACCTGCACCGGGTACAGCTGCGCAGACGTACACCGGAACGCTGGATCGTCAAGGATATCGGCGGTCTGTATTTTTCCAGCATGCGTATCGGTTTGACGCGGCGTGATATCTATCGGTTTATG
>JAOUCV010000007.1 GCA_029859555.1 Gammaproteobacteria bacterium | reverse complement strand
CTGGAGAATTACCGGCGGGTGTCGAAAACGCTGGCACCATTGGGTGTCAAGGTCACACGCATGGCGCTGGATAATCGCCGCGCATGGCATTTGCAACTTGATGGTGCCGTGCTGCTGGAGTTGGGACGCACCGATGGCAGGCAACGGCTGCAACGGTTGGTACGCGCCTGGCCAGTGGTGTTTGCCGGGCGACTGGATGCGCTGCAGCGTGTTGATCTGCGTTACAGCAACGGTTTTTCTGTCGACTGGGATCAGGCGATTCTGGACGACGCAGGTGTGAAACAGGGTTAGATGGTCAGGAATATTGGAATGCCGAAGAAAATTGAGAAAAATTTAATAGTAGGCCTGGATATTGGTACCTCGAAAGTGGTGGCGATAGTCGGCGAGGTGATGCCGGAAGGTGAGCTGGAAGTTATTGGTATCGGCTCGCATCCCTCGCGCGGTCTCAAGAAAGGTGTCGTGGTGAATATTGAATCCACTGTGCATTCAATACAGCGTGCCGTGGAAGAAGCGGAGCTTATGGCCGGTTGCCAGATTCATTCTGTCTTCGCAGGTATTGCGGGCAGCCATATTCGCAGCCTGAACTCGCATGGCATTGTTGCTATCCGTGACAAGGAAGTGGCTCCCGGTGATATCGAGCGCGTCATTGATGCTGCGCGTGCGGTGGCGATTCCTGCAGATCAAAAAATCCTGCACATCCTGCCGCAGGAATTTGTCATAGACAACCAGGAAGGTATTCGTGAACCGGTGGGTATGTCCGGGGTGCGTCTCGAGGCCAAGGTGCACATGGTGACGGGTGCAGTCAGTGCTGCACAAAATATTATCAAGTGCGTACGTCGTTGTGGGCTGGAAGTTGATGACATTATTCTTGAGCAGCTTGCTTCCAGTTACTCGGTGTTGACGGAGGATGAAAAGGAACTGGGTGTTTGTATTGTCGATATCGGTGGTGGCACAACCGATATCGCCGTGTTCACCGAGGGTTCCATCCGTCACACCGCGGTGATTCCTATTGCCGGTGACCAGGTGACCAATGACATCGCGGTTGCATTGCGCACGCCGACCCAGCATGCCGAGGAAATCAAGATCAAGTACGCCTGTGCGCTGACGCAGATGGCCAGTGCCGAGGAAAGTATCGAGGTGCCTAGTGTGGGTGATCGCCCGCCACGCCGGCTTGCCCGACATACGCTGGCAGAAGTGGTCGAACCGCGTTATGAGGAATTACTGACGTTGATCCAGGCAGAACTGCGGCGCAGCGGTTTCGAAGACCTGATTGCGGCCGGCATAGTGCTCACCGGCGGCAGTGCCAAGATCGAGGGGCTGGTTGACCTTGCGGAAGAGGTTTTTCATATGCCGGTGCGGCTGGGTGTGCCCCAGTATGTAACCGGGCTGGTGGATGTTGTGCGAAATCCGATTTTTGCGACCGGTGTTGGCTTGTTGTTGTTTGGTCATCACAACCGTGATCAGCGGTCGCTGGATGCTGGTTTGGGTAAGGGTGTACGTAGTGTGTGGGAAAGGATGAAGGGCTGGTTTCAGGGAAACTTTTAGATAGTTGGTAGGTGTTTGGTATTAGTCGCAGAAGTGTAGTCGTGATCAGTGAGGTTGGCATGGCAGCGCTTTTTATTAATGTTAATTCTTTGGGCTTAATTGTTGTTTCTGTAAGGAGGAGACATCATGTTTGAACTACTCGACTCGTGTGGGCAAAGTGCAGTAATCAAGGTGATCGGTGTTGGTGGCGGTGGCGGTAATGCCGTGCAGCATATGGTGGAAGCAAATATCGACGGCGTGGAGTTTATCTGCGCGAATACTGATTCACAGGCCTTGAGGAATATGGGCGCGCGTACCACGCTGCAGATTGGTGCGGATATCACCAAGGGACTGGGTGCCGGTGCCAATCCGGACGTTGGACGCGAGGCTGCGCAGGAAGACCGTGATCGGATTGCCGAGGTCATCGAGGGCTCTGACATGCTGTTCATCACTGCCGGAATGGGCGGTGGAACCGGTACCGGTGCAGCACCGGTGGTCGCCAGTGTTGCCAAGGAAATGGGCATCCTGACCGTTGCTGTCGTGACCAAGCCGTTTACCTTTGAGGGAAGCCGGCGCCTGCACGTGGCACACAATGGCATCAAGGAACTCAGTCAGTATGTGGATTCGCTGATAACCATTCCGAACGAGAAGTTGCAGTCAGTACTTGGCAAGCAGATCAGCCTGCTGGATGCTTTCCGCTCCGCAAACGATGTATTGCTGGGAGCAGTGCAGGGTATTGCTGAACTGATTACCCGCCCGGGCCTGATCAATGTTGACTTCGCGGACGTTCGCACAGTGATGGCGGAAATGGGCATGGCGATGATGGGTTCCGGCACAGCCAAGGGTGAAGACCGGGCGCGTGAAGCGGCGGAAGCGGCTGTCGCCAGTCCGTTGCTGGAAGATATCGACCTGATGGGTGCCAATGGCATCCTGGTGAATGTCACCGCCGGAATGGATCTGGCTATCGGGGAATTTGAGGAAGTGGGTAATACGGTGAAGGAATTCGCTTCTGAAAATGCCACCGTGGTTGTTGGTACCGTAATTGACCCGGATATGCGCGACGAACTGCGCGTTACTGTGGTTGCTACCGGTCTGGGTGCGGGTGCCAAGCCAATGCCAGCCGACAAACCGTCTTTGGTACATGTCAATAAACCGCCAGCTACTACCGCCGCAGGGGGTGAAGATTTTGATCGCCCGACGGTGTTGCGCAACAAGAACAAGGCGGCACAACGGGCGCAGGCAGCCGGTGGCAATAATGCGGAGGATATGGATTATCTGGATATCCCGGCATTTTTACGTCGCCAGGCTGACTAGTCTATAGCCGGCAGGTGGGGGAGCGGGCGGGTCCTGGCTGAGGGGCAGCCAGGACCCGCAAGGGGGGTTCGCACGGTTATTTTTATACCTTATATAGCTATAATATTTATCTATATGAGGGCCTAGATACACTCTTTATGACCTGGCTGCTATGCAGAGTCTTGAGTGTGTGCTAAAGTCACCGCGGCTTTTCTGGTACTTGTCTGAGGAAAACGGCTGTTTCAAGAGGAATTTAAGGCCATGATTCGACAACGTACTCTCAAAAATGTGATTCGCGCTACCGGCGTGGGTTTGCACACGGGCGAGAAAATTTACCTGACTTTACGACCTGCACCGGTTGATACCGGTATCGTATTTTGTCGTGTTGATCTGGAGACGGTTACCCAGATCAAGGCTCGACCTGAAAATGTCGGTGATACCCGCCTTTCAACAACGCTGGTCAATCAGGACGTTCGGATATCGACTGTTGAGCATTTGCTTTCTGCCATGGCGGGTCTGGGTATTGATAATGCCTTCATCGACCTGAGTGCTGCGGAAGTCCCGATTATGGATGGCAGTGCAGGACCTTTTGTATTCCTTATACAGTCTGCAGGGATTGAAGAGCAGAATGCTCCGAAGCGGTTTATCCGCATCAAAAGACCGGTACAGGTGGAAGATGGCGACAAGATCGCGCGCTTTGAGCCTTTTGACGGTTTCAAGGTTGGTTTTACCATCGAATTTGACCATCCGGTATTCAAGTCGAAAACCCAGCACTCCGAAATTGACTTTTCCACGACGTCTTTCGTCAAGGAAGTGAGTCGGGCGCGAACTTTCGGCTTTATGCACGAAATCGAACAGTTGCGGGAAAGCAAGCTGGCACTGGGCGGTAGTCTTGATAATGCGGTGGTGCTGGATGACTACCGGGTTCTCAATGAGGATGGCTTGCGCTACCGCGATGAGTTTGTGAAGCACAAGATTCTTGATGCGATTGGTGATCTTTACCTGCTTGGCCACAGTCTGATTGGTGCTTTTAGCGGCTACAAGTCAGGGCACGCCCTGAATAACAAGCTGTTGCGTGCACTGATGGCGGACGAATCAGCCTGGGAAGAAGTGACATTTAGCGATGCCAACGAATCCCCGATTTCGTTCCTGCAGCCGGTACCTGCCAGCTGAGCTGATTTCCTCGTAGTGTCCTGGCGTCCTGATTTCTGCTGAGAAGTACCCTTCAGCGGAAATTCTGTCGATTGGCAAGTCTCAGCAGTGCAGTTTTCAGTCCGGGGTCCGATACAGTCTGTGCAGCTTGCTGCAGCGCGGCGGCACCGCTTTTGCCCGGTCTCAGAGCGGCTTGGCGACGGACTGGCAGGGTATCAAGGGCTTTTTCCGGCGGCCGAACCCGAACTCGTACTGTGCGCAGCTTCACAGTTTCGTGATCGGACAGCTGTTTTACTAGGAGGGGCGCATGGAAACGCAGTCGGGCCGCCCATACGGGTGAACTGGTTGCCAGAATCAGGGTTTCGTCCCTGACTGCCAGTACCCGGCAGTGCGTGTTAAGGGGTTCAGGTAGCAGATTGTGCACCAATACCTGTAACTCCATCAGGGCTCTCGCCCTGGCGACCAGGCGGGCGTATTTACCGCCTGACAATTTATTAATTTGCAAGGGACTGTTCATAGGATCACTAACAGGTTTATAGATGAACATCATACTGTTTACAAACAAGCGCGGACAGGTCTGGAACTTTGAGCTGAATTTAATGCGTTTCGGTATTGGCGCGGTCACAGGGATGATTATCCTGATCGCTGTTGCGGTCTATACCGGAACCCGGATTGCTGCAGACGATCTGCAACATGTTGTTAAATGGCAGGGTATGGTTGAGGGTCAGCAGGCTGAAATCGCCGAGGCACGTCGTAGTGCACAGGCTGATATCGATGCCCTGACCCTGCGGATTGGTAAAATGCAGGGACAAATGCTGCGCCTCAACGCACTCGGAGACCGGCTCGTTGAACAGGGCAGCCTGGACAAGGAAGAATTTGATTTTGATGCGGTTCCGGCTGTGGGTGGTCCGGGTGAGAGTGAGGCCGTGCAATCTGTGCCGCTGGCTGATTTCCTGTCAATGCTGGACGCGCTCGGCAGCGAGATGCAGGACCGGGAACAGAAATTGTCCGTGCTGGAGTCGCTGTTGATGAGCCGCAGCCTGCATGAGCGCGTAATGCCTTCCGGCAAGCCGGTGGCTGATGGCTGGTTATCCTCGAAGTATGGCAAGCGTAATGATCCGTTCACCGGTAAGCAGGATTTCCACAAAGGGCTGGATTTTGCGGGCAAGAAAGGCAGTGAAGTGATCACGGTGGGTGACGGTGTGGTTAGCTGGGCAGGCAAGCGTTCCGGTTACGGGAATCTGATTGAGGTCAACCACGGCAATGGATATTCCACACGTTACGGCCATAATCAGAAACACCTGGTCAAGGCCGGTGACAAGGTTAAGAAGGGCCAGCAGATTGCGCTGATGGGATCTACCGGGCGATCAACCGGTCCACATGTCCATTTTGAACTGTTGCGCAACGGCAAAACCGTTAATCCCTCTAAATATATCGCCAAATAAGTCCGCTGTATCCGGTACTTCTGCCGGGCTGTTTTTCCCCTGTTTTAAGCTGTTTCGGCCTGCTAATTTGCAGGTACATGCGGTATCATGCCTGTTTTCTGCAGATTGGGTTTCTTACAAGGTTCATGGCCATTAATATCCTTAACAAGTTGTTTGGCAGTCGCAATGATCGCCAGCTGAAACGTATGTCACGTCTGGTGACACGCATTAACGAACTGGAGCCGGATTTCAAGGCGCTGTCCGATGAAGCACTGTGTGCCAAAACGGATGAATTCCGGCAACGCCTGGTTGATGGCGAGACGCTGGATGGTCTGTTACCCGAGGCTTTTGCGGCTGTGCGTGAGGCCGCCTGGCGCGCCCTCGAGATGCGTCCTTTTGATGTGCAGTTGATCGGCGGCATGGTGCTGCACGGTGGCAGAATTGCTGAAATGCGCACCGGTGAGGGCAAGACGCTGGTGGCCACGTTGCCGGCCTACCTGAATGCACTGACTGGAGACGGTGTGCATGTTGTGACCGTCAATGACTACCTCGCACGGCGCGACTCCGAATGGATGGGCAAGGTCTATGCCTTTATGGGACTGACCACCGGTGTGACCGTGTCTGGCCTGAGTCACGAGGAAAAGAAAGCTGCCTACGAGGCAGATATTACCTACGGTACAAATAACGAATTCGGCTTTGATTACCTGCGCGACAACATGGCCTTCAAGGCAGATGAACGTGTACAGCACGGCCGCAACTTTGCCATCGTCGATGAAGTTGACTCTATCCTGATTGACGAGGCGCGGACTCCGCTGGTTATCTCCGGTCCGGTGGATGAACGGTCGGATTTGTATGTCACCATGAACGAGCTGGTGGCCGGTTTGACCCTGCAGGAAGAGGAAGACGGGCCTGGCGACTACACGCTGGAAGAAAAGCACAAACAGATATACCTCACTGATGCCGGACATGAGCATGTCGAGGGATTGCTGGCGGGCAAGGGTTTGCTGAAAGAGGGCGAGAGTCTTTACGATGCAGCCAACCTGGGCATGATGCATCATCTTAATGCAGCGATGCGTGCAACCTTGCTGTTCAAGAAAGATGTGGACTACATCGTACAGGAAGGCAAGGTGGTTATTGTCGATGAATTCACCGGCCGCACCATGCCGGGTCGACGCTGGTCTGAAGGTCTGCATCAGGCGGTCGAAGCGAAAGAGGATGTTCCCATCCAGAACGAGAGTCAGACACTGGCCTCCATTACCTTCCAGAATTATTTCAGGACCTACAAAAAGCTTTCCGGCATGACTGGCACGGCAGATACAGAGGCCTTTGAATTACAACAGATTTATGGGCTGGAGGTGCTGGTTATTCCGACCCATAATCCAATGGTCAGGGATGATATGGGGGACCTCGTCTATCTCACCATCGAAGAGAAGTTCGAGTCCATCATGAATGATGTGCGTGATTGCCAGCAAAAGGGGCAGCCGGTACTGGTGGGTACGGCATCCGTGGATACCTCCGAATACCTGTCAAAGTTACTGAAGAAGGCAAACGTCAAGCATGCGGTGCTGAACGCCAAGCAGCATGAGAAGGAAGCCTATATCGTGGCGCAGGCCGGACGACCGGGTGCGATTACGATTGCGACCAACATGGCGGGTCGTGGTACCGATATTGTACTCGGCGGTAATTTGCAGGTTGAGCTGGATACGCTCGACAACCCGGATGAAGCAACTGTAAAGAAGGTTACTGCTGAATGGCAAAAACGGCATGATGAAGTAATTGCTGCCGGCGGCCTGCATATTGTCGGCACCGAGCGGCATGAGTCACGGCGTGTTGATAACCAGCTGCGTGGCCGTGCCGGTCGTCAGGGTGATCCGGGTTCCAGTCGTTTTTACCTGTCACTGAAAGATAATCTGATGCGTATTTTTGCTTCGGAGCGGGTGGCCGGGTTGATGCAAAAGCTGGGCATGGAAAAGGGTGAGGCGATAGAGCACCCCTGGGTTTCCAAGGCAATCGAGAATGCCCAGCGCAAGGTTGAACAGCACAATTACAATATGCGCAAGACGCTGCTTGAATATGATGATGTAGCGAACGACCAGCGTACGGTCGTCTATGAACAGCGCGACGAGTTGATGGAAACAGCAGATGTTTCCGAGACCGTGGATGCTATTCGCGAGGATGTGGTTAATTCACTGATCAGTGTATACATGCCGCCTGGTTCACTGGATGAACAGTGGGATATAGCCGGACTGGAGGAGGCGCTGGTCAATGAATACGGGCATGAGATGCCTGTCCGGCAATGGCTGGATGCGGATGATGAACTGCACGAGGAGACACTGCGTGCGCGTATTCTTGAAACCATGGTGTCTGCTTACAGACAGAAAGAGCAGGATGCCGGTGTGGAAGTAGTTCGTCACTTCGAGAAAGCGGTGATGTTGCAAATACTCGATGGTGCCTGGAAAGAGCATCTGGCGGCGATGGATTACCTGCGCCAGGGTATTGGCTTGCGTGGCTATGGACAGAAAGACCCAAAACAGGAATACAAGAAAGAAGGTTTCGCAATGTTTTCTGACATGCTTGAGCGCATCAAGCATGAAGTTATCGGTGTGTTGTCGAAAGTACAGGTGCGTGCGGAATCTGATGTCGAGGCCGTTGAAGAACAACGGCGCAGCAAGGCACAGGTCAAGTACCACCATGCCAATGCCAATTCCATGGGCGAAGCGGAAAGCGGGGACCAGGAGAAGGCTCCATTCCAGCGCGAAGGACGCAAGGTCGGACGTAATGAACCGTGCCCTTGTGGCTCAGGGAAAAAGTACAAACAGTGTCACGGTAAACTGGCCTGACCCTGTCGTTATACAGCAGCTCACCCCAGACCGTGTTTCTGAATGTGGCCGAAGTGATCAGTTGTAACGATAGCGATGACTTCTTTGTGGCTGCGTGACCATTCTGCAGTGAAGCACTAATTACCAATCATGCTTACAAAGCCACTACCCGAACTTTTTCCTGTCTCCGGATTATGCCTGGGGACCACGGCGGCTGCTATCAAGACACCGGATCGTCCTGACCTGGTGGTGATGACCCTTGTACCTGGCTCGGTGTGTGCTGCCGTATTTACGCAAAATGCCTTTTGTGCGGCCCCGGTTGTCGTGGCGCGGGAACATCTGGCACAGCAACAACCTGTCTGTCTGTTGATCAATACAGGCAATGCCAATGCAGGCACCGGGGAAGCGGGGATCAAAGATGCCCGCTTGTGCTGTGAGGCGGTGGCAGAACAGCAAGGCTGCGATGCGCAGGCCGTGTTGCCATTTTCAACCGGGGTGATTGGCGAGCCCTTGCCGGTCAAGCAGATACTGGCGGGTGTCCCGAAGGCGCTGGCGCGGCTCGATGAGCAGGGCTGGGCGGGGGCTGCAAGCGCTATCCTGACCACGGACACGGTGCCCAAGGGCGCTTCAAGAAAAATAGACATAGAGGGCCAGTCGGTAACAATAACCGGTATTGCCAAGGGCGCAGGCATGATCCGGCCGGACATGGCGACCATGCTGGCATTTATTGCCACCGATGCAACAATCGGGCAGGCGGCTTTGCAGGATTGTTTGTCTGCAGCGGTTGGCAAATCATTTAATCGCATCACCGTTGACGGTGACACTTCCACCAATGATGCCTGCGTGCTGGCTGCAACGGGCACGGGGGCAGCTCTTCATCCGGATACGCCGGGCTTCGCCCTGTTCAGTGAAGCACTCGACGATATCTGTATACAACTGGCACAGGCGATCATACGTGATGGTGAGGGGGCGACCCGTTTTGTGACGGTAGCTGTTGAAAATGGTGCAAGCAGCGACGAGTGTCTGCAAGTGGCCTATACCATTGCACATTCGCCTCTGGTTAAAACGGCCTTGTTTGCCGGAGACCCGAACTGGGGTCGAATACTGGCGGCGGTTGGCCGGGCGGGCATTGCGGATCTTGATCTGGCGCAGCTTGAAATTTTCCTTGATGAAGTCTGTATTGTCTGTGATGGCGGGCGGGCGCCGGGCTACACCGAGGTTGCCGGGCAACAGGTAATGGACCGGCAGGAAATTACCATCCGTGTTGACTTGCATCGCGGTCCTTGCAGCGAGGTGATCTGGACCTGTGACCTGTCCTATGACTACGTCAAGATCAACGCCGAGTACCGTACCTGATGTGTAACGTCTTAAGGTGTAACTGCAGAAACTGAAGAGATGGATATTACGCCAGCGCGTGTGCATGTCGCTGCTGCAGCGATCTTTGATGGCCGCGGCAGAGTACTCATCAGTCGGCGTCCCGCGCATCTTCATCAGGGAGACCTGTGGGAATTTCCGGGTGGCAAGCTTGAGCCGGGTGAATCTGTCGAGTGTGCCCTGTATCGTGAACTGTATGAAGAGCTCGGGATCCGTGTGCAGGCTGCCCGCCCGTTAATACGGGTATTGCATGACTATCATGACAAGTCGGTATTGCTTGATGTGTGGCGTGTCGATCACTTCACCGGCACAGCGCTTGGTTGCGAGGGGCAGGCCATCGAGTGGGTAAGTATTGATGCGCTGGGCGGCTACTGCTTTCCTGCTGCAAATACACCGATTATCAAGGCGGTCAGTTTGCCTGATCGTTATCTTGTTACGCCCGCTCCCGGTCTGGATCATGAGGTTTTCCTGGATGAGCTTGAAAACACACTTGCCTGCGGGATTTCGCTGGTGCAGTTGCGCGCCAAGCTGTTGCCTGATGCCGCCTTGCATACGCTGGTACCAAAGGTTCAGCAGCGTTGCCGGCAGGCAGGTGCGCGCTTGCTGCTGAATACCGGGACTGCTGTTGCCGCCGAACTCGGTGTGGATGGCGTGCATCTTACCAGCGCATGTCTGCGGGCCTTGTCTGCCCGACCCAGCGGCCAGCTGGTAGGCGCTTCATGCCACACGATAGAGGAGGTGCAACATGCAGGAGATCTGGGACTGGACTTCGTTGTTGTTTCACCGGTAAAGCAAACCACCAGCCATCCTGATGCCCGGCCGCTTGGGTATCAAGGATTACTGCAGATGACAGAGCGCGCCACGGTACCGGTTTATGCGCTCGGCGGTATGCAACCGCCAGATATGGATGAGGCTTTTCGGCACGGGGCCCAGGGCATTGCTGCAATCAGCGGGTTATGGGTGACGCAAGGGCAATAAACATTGTCTGTTTACTTCTAATAACGCCAAAATTCTTTTATTCCTCGTGTTCCGGACTGGCCGGTGATTCTGAATCCCCAGCTATGCGGTTGCTTTCGTCAAGCCAGCTGCCAAGGTCAATGAGTTTGCAACGTTCGCAACAGAAGGGACGCCAGCGTTGCGCGGCAGTCCATTCAACCGGACTGCCGCAGGTTGGGCAGTTAACGGAATGCGCCTGGTTTTTTCCAGTTGCCACGGTGATAGTTAACAGGCTGGCGAAGGTGGCTAGATGACACAACAGGCCAGTTCGAACTCGACATCCTGGTCGGTTTGCTTGGCGCGTTTGTCGTCAGTGGAGAATTGCAGAAAGCGGGCTGTGAAACGGTGACGCCCGCCACTCAGTTCTGCAAAGTAGGGTAGTCCCGGTGGTAATGCAATTCTGACAAGCTGACAGGGCAGGTTGGGATCCAGTGTGCGTTGATAGCTTCCGGCACTCGCCAGCGTTTTTTTCATGGGAGTGCTGTCACGTGTCAGGCCCAGGATCATCTGGATGGCCTGACCGATCGCATCAAAGTGGCTAAGCCATTGTGCAAGATCCCGGGTGCGCTGTTTAGCCGGTTGCTGCAGCCAGTAGTGGTAGGCCGGCAGGTCAAAGTCACAGGTGCCGCCCGGAATGGCGCTGCGCTGCCGGATACTCACCAGGAATTCACTGGCTTTCAATTCGTTGGCAATCTGGCCATTGATGGTACGTACATTTCCGATAAGGGTGTTAATGCTGTCGATCAGGCCGGAGAGCTGTGCGTGGTCAATATCAGGATTCTGCTCGTGCCGCTTCAGGCTGGTGGTATGCCGCTCAAGTTCCTTGAGAACCTCGGATTTAAGATTGGTGTTGCCGAAAAGCTCAAGAATCTCCAGTACGCAGGTGAGGGTGGCACGGCTGTCCCATTCTGATTGACGGCTCAGGTGGTAGGCAGCCTGCTGGAACAGGTATTCAAGTCGCAGAAAGGATCTTATGCGCTCGTTTAACGGCTGTTCATAGAGAATTTTTTCCGGCGCCAGCCGGGGTGTGGTCTGTGCCGGGGCATGCCTTGTTCCAGCATTGTCCGCTGTCGGTTTGCTACTTGCCAGTGATGTGCCCGAGCTAGTTGTCATATGCTGTTTCCATATAGTGCTGGTGTAGTTCCTGAACGCGGACGCCGAGTGATGTGACATCGCTGTCGTTCACAATAACATCGTCTGCTGCGGCCAGGCGAGTACTTCGATCTGCCTGTGCTTGCATAATAGCCATGATGGTATTGTCCGACAGGCCGTCTCTGGCGGCAACCCGTTGACGCTGTTCTTTTTCGGGAGAATCAACCACCAGAATCCGGTCTACCAGGTCGGTTTGCCGGGTTTCCAGCAACAGCGGAATCACCACAATACAGTAAGGATGCTGGATATCAGATAATAAGGCTCTGATACGTTGACGAATTTTCGGGTGGAGGATAGCCTCAAGCTGTGATTTCAGTTGTTCGTCCGAGTAAATGCATTGCCGAATATAGGCGCGATCCATGTGACCATCGGTAGTGACAGCTGATTTTCCGAAAACTCCGGTTATTTCATCCAGTGCCGGCTGGCCCGGTTCGACCAGTTCGTGTGCCAGTTGATCGGCATCTATGACCGGCACACCGAGTGCGCTGAAATCATTAGCAACTGTCGTTTTACCGCTGCCAATACCGCCGGTCAGACCAACCACCAGTGTGTGTTTGCCGTCTCTGCCCAAGGTCGCGATGTTATCCGGTTGAGTGGATGATACTTATTGCAGGTACAGACTGATTATGTCGTTTCCCCACAGCAGTGTCATCCACCCTGCTGCCGCAAGGAATGGCCCAAAGGGCATAGGTTGGCTGTGATCACGTCCCTTGAACAGGATCAGGGTGATGCCGATGGCGGCGCCGACCACGGATGAGAATAGAATGACGACCGGCAGGGACTGCCAGCCAACCCAGGCCCCGAGGGCGCCGAGCAGCTTGAAATCGCCGTAGCCCATGCCTTCCTTGCCAGTCAGCAGCTTGAAGGCATGGAAGATGGTCCACAAGACCAGGTAGCCGGCGATGGCACCCACAATGCTGTTGTGGCTGTCGACAAACAGGTTAAACAGACTCAGTAGCAGACCGGTCCAGAGCAGCGGCAGCGTGATCGAATCAGGCAGAATCTGGTGGTCGAAATCGATCAGGAAGAGCGCGATGAGTGCCCAGGTAAAGCCAAGGGCGGCAACTGTTTGCAGGCTATAGCCAAAATGCAGGGCAGTGACCACTGAGAGGATCGCGGTGGCCAGTTCAACAGCCGGGTAGCGTATGGATATGGAAGTGCCACAGCCGGAACAGCGTCCCTTTAGAAACAGGTAACTGATCAGCGGAATATTTTCCAGTGCGCTAATGCGGTGGTCACACTGCGGACACCGGGAAGCCGGTGTCAGCAGGTTAAAGCGTTGTTGTTCGTCCGTATCTGCAGAGACCCCGGCATGCTCACGGCATTCCCGGTTCCAGGATCGCTCCATCATCACCGGCAGGCGATAGATGACGACATTCAGAAAGCTGCCGACAACCAGGCCCAGCGCACCACAGGCAATCAGAAAAAACAGCCGAGAAGACTCGAGCAGTTGTAATACTTCCATGAACTCAGGCAGCTATCGCGGGTTGAGATGAATGGCCAGACGAGCGTGTGTCAGATTGCGGCACCCATCTTGAATATCGGCAGGTACATGGCAACCACCAGACCGCCAATCAGGACACCCAGTACCGACATAATCAATGGTTCCAGCAGGCTGGTGAGCGCATCTACAGCGTCATCGACTTCCTGTTCATAGAAGTCGGCAACCTTGGAGAGCATGGAATCCAGCGCGCCCGATTCTTCACCGATGGCAACCATCTGCTCAACCATGTTCGGAAACAGTCCGGTCTGGTTCATGGCAAATGTCAATTGCTGGCCGGTGGCAACGCTGTCTTTCATCATCAGCACCGCATCGGAATAGACTACATTACCGGTAGCGCCGGCAACTGATTGCAGCGCCTCGACCAGCGGCACACCGGCTGCGAACATGGTGGCCAGGGTGCGGGCATAACGCGCAATGGCGGCCTTGTGCATGATCGGGCCGACAATCGGCATTTTAAGTATGGTCCTATCCAGTACCCGGCCGAATTTTCGCGAGCGTTTTTTGCCCTGCAAAAAGGCGAACACGGCGCCGCCAAATATACCTAACACTATCCACCAGTAGGCTTGCATGAATTCCGACAGGTTGACGACAACGCGGGTGAATGCCGGCAGGTCTGCCCCAAAGTTGCTGAATAATGCTTCAAATTGTGGAACCACAAAGATCAGCAAAATGGCCGTGACGATGATAGCAACTACAATAACTGCAGCAGGGTAAAACATGGCCTTCTTGATCTTGGCCTTCAGGTACTCGGTTTTTTCCTTGTAGGTGGCGATTTTGTCGAGCAATGTTTCCAGTACGCCGGACTGCTCGCCGGCGTTGACGAGGTTGACGACCAGGTCATCAAAATAGAGCGGGTGCTTGGCCAGCGATTCGGCAAGGCTGGTGCCGGACTCAACCTCGTTCTTAACCTTGAGAATCAGTTCCTGCATGCCGGCATTCTCGTGGCCACGGCCAATAATGTCGAAAGACTGTACCAGTGGCACACCGGCAGACATCATGGTCGCCAGTTGCCGGAAAAAAACGGCGAGATCCTTGGGAATAATCTTTTTCTTGGCGGTTGCCTTGAAGAGCGTGCTCTTCTTGCGTACTTTTATGGGTTTAATACCCTGTTTACGCAAGTCAGCCTTGATGGCGGCGGGGGTGCCACCGCGAAACTGGCCCTTGACCTTGATGCCGCGTTTATCGGTGCCGGTCCAGGTAAAAATATCCGGTTGTTTGAGAGCCTTTTCTGCCATGATTTATTCCTTGGTTACGCGGTCAACTTCTTCCAGACTGGTAACTCCAGCTGCAACTTTCTTCAGGCCGGATTCCCGGAGGTCTGCAACGCCCTCGGTAAGTGCCTGCTCCTGCAGTTGCATGGAGTTACCCCCTTCCATAATCAATCGTCCCATCTCTTCAGATATTGGCATGACCTGGTAGATACCCACACGGCCCTTGTATCCCCCGGTGCAGTTGTCACAGCCTGTTGGTGCATATATTTTGAGTCCATCCAGCTGTTCTTCCCTGAAGCCGGCTTTCTGCAGGGCTTCTTTCGGGATATCCACTTCCTTCTTGCATTTTTCACACAGGCGTCGTGCCAGTCGCTGGGCCATAATCAGGTGTACTGCAGAGGCGATGTTGTATGAAGGTACACCCATATTGGCGAGGCGAGTCAGGGTCTGCGGCGCATCATTGGTATGCAAGGTGGACAGCACCAGGTGACCGGTTTGTGCCGCCTTGATGGCAATTTCTGCTGTTTCAAGGTCGCGAATCTCACCCACCATGATGATGTCCGGGTCCTGACGCAGAAAGGCGCGCAGGGCGGTGCCGAAGTCGAGGCCGGCAACCGGGTTCACGTTGACCTGGTTGATTCCCATGACATTGATTTCCACCGGATCTTCGCAGGTGGAAATATTGCGGTCAGGAGTATTCAGCATATTCAGGCCGGTATACAGGGACACGGTCTTGCCGCTACCGGTTGGTCCGGTAACCAGTACCATGCCATAGGGCTTGTTAATGGCATCGGTAAAGAGTTTTTTCTGGTCTTCCTCAAAACCCAGTGCGTCCACACCGATTTGTGCGGCGGCGCCGTCAAGAATACGTAATACAACCTTTTCGCCGTACAGAGTGGGCAGTGTGTTGACACGAAAATCAATCGAGCGGTTGCGCGACAGGTTCATCTTGATGCGACCGTCCTGCGGTATGCGCCGCTCGGCAATATTCATGCGGCTCATGACCTTGAGTCGCGCAATGATGCGCATGGCCAGTGAGCGTGGCGGGGAGGTGATTTCGTGTAACACGCCATCCGAGCGAAAGCGGACGCGGAAATCCTTTTCATAGGGTTCCAGATGAATATCAGAAGCCCCGGTATTGATAGCGTCCAGCAGTACCTTGTTTACAAAACGGACCACCGGGGTGTCATCAATATCTGATTCGCCGGTATCGTTGTCCTTTGCAGGATCGTCTTCGCCAGAGCTGACATCGAGGTTATCGAGATCAGCATCCATGAGCTCGGACATGGTGGTGTCAAGCTGTTCCAGCGCACCCTCAATAGCCTTGTGCAGCTGGTCTTCCTCGACCAGTACTGCTTCGGTATTGATGCCGGTATGGAATTTGAATTCATCAATGGCGCTGAGGTTGGTCGGGTCCGAGACGGCAATATAGAGACGGTTGCCGCGCTTTATCAGCGGTAGCGCATTATGCTGCTGGATGAGTTTCTCGCTGACCATTTTCAGCGGAGCAACCTCCATATCCATGGCCCGCAAGTCGAAAAGCGGAACGCCAAATTCCTGTGCCCCGGACCATGCAATATCCTTGCTGCTGAGTATCTTGTTTTGTACCAGGTAGGAGACGAAATGCGTGCGCTTTTTCAGCGCCATCTCGTGTGCCTTGCCGGCTTCCTCCTCGTTGAGCAGGCCGTCCATAACAAGTCTGCGGGCGAGGCCGCTGAGGTTCACTGTCGGGTTAGTAGTCGCCATGAATCTGTATGAATATCCTAAATAGTGTGTTTCTGCTGTGATGTTCGTCAGAATTTCATAATTCGGGAGTATTCTCCGAATCGCCACTAAGTACGTAAATTACAATAAATTTCTGACTTGTCAACCTGTTATGCACAGCCCGTTTTCGTCCTTTCTGCGGATACAGTATTTGCTAAGAGTTATTCGGCAACTCAGGGTAGACCTTTAGATGACCTCCATGGGCAGAGAGACTGTCTTTTTCCGGGTAACGGGCGTGTTTTCTCTCGGACCGGTTGCAGTGTGCACCGATGATTATGTCGGGGATGAGACTTCTTGGAGACTAGTAAGAATATGCACTGTTTTTAACGATTTATAGTCGCGTTCGTCAAGTATTTGGCGTGTTTATGCACTGTTCTATGATCTCGATATAACGCTTGCCTACGGGTTGCCAGTCAAATTTTTCAATGACGGAGCGGTGGCTGTTTTTTACCAAGCGGCTATACAGGGACTCGTCGTCTAAAATCGAGCGAATACTGTCTTTTAGCTCGATAGCATTTCCGGCACTGAAAACCAGACCATTTTCACCGTGATTAACGACATCGCTCAAGGCTGGCAGATCTGACACGATGGTGGCACAGCCGCATCCCAGGGCCTCCACCGCGACGAGCCCCAGGCCTTCCTGATCGCCGTCTTTGGCGATGATGGAGGGGACAACAGCTATTTTTGCAGATTGGTAGAATTCCGGGACACGGTCATTGGTTATGGAGCCCACGAACTCAACCTGGTTATTTATCCCTGATTCGATACATTGTTGCACAAGGCTTGCTCTTTCGGGGCCGTCTCCCACGAGGGTCGCCTGTATCTCCGGGTAGTCCTTCTTTAATTGCCTGATTGAATCGATTAGTGTGCTGACACCTTTCTTTTCTACCAGCCGCCCCACGTAGATGATGTCCCGGGTGTTAACTGCATGCCTGTCCGGAATGAACTGCCTGGTCAGGTCAACTCCCATGGGCTGAATGGAAATGTTGGTAGTGTCGCAGCCCATGGTGATGAGGTGGTCACGCATTGCGGTACTTACGACAGTTGCATGATCAGCGTTCCGGAAAGTGAACCGCTTTAGTGACTGCAGCAGGCCCCCTTGCAGGGAGAAAAGGTCACCACCGTGCGAGGTGCAAAGAATCCGGATGTTTCCCGGTATAAGGCGTAGTTTGCGTGCCAGTATGGCCAGCAGTCCCTGGGGTATGACCCAGTGAACGTGGATTAGTTTGACCTTGTACTTGCGGGCCAGGAAAAATAAATAAAAAAGCTGGCTGGTGAGGAAGAACGGTACCAGCAGCCATTTAAAGATATTGTTCTTGAGGTTTGCAATGATGCCACCATCATAGGCGAGTCTTTCAGCAAACCCCGGGGAATAGCGGAATCTGTATACCAGTACGCCGTCTATCGTTTCTTTGTGGCGTGAGCCCGGATAGTGTGGTGCAAGAACAATGACTTTGTAGTTGGCCGAGAGTTGTCTGCTCAGGAAGTGCACGAAGGCAGGTTCAGTATCTCCCTGCCAGCGGGGATACGTTGATGTCAGGACCAGGATTGATTGCATGTCAATTCAGCTGAATGATGTGTGGTGTTGTTTGCACGACTGTCTTAGCGCAACCATGTAGAATGCGCGAGTATGTGTCAAGCCCAGTTGTAGATGTCTTGAAACTGCAGTTTCCTGGCAAATACTATCTGGTTAATGAAGGTCTGATTGCTGGAAGCGGTGCTTTTTTATGTCAAGTAACCTGACAATGCAACAGATTGATATTGTTATCCCTGTGTACAACGGCGCGGCTTGTATTCTTGATACCTTAAAGACGGTATTCGCCCAGGTTTTGCCTGATGGATGGGCGATGCAAGTGTATGTGGTGGATGATGCTTCTACTGATAACACGCGAGAACGGGTGCGGGAAGCCTATCCGCAGGTGCAGCTTGTCACCTTGAATTCTAATCAGGGGCGTAGCATTGCCCGTAACAAGGGGGCAGCCGCAGGGCAAGGGGAACTGCTGTGTTTTTTAGATAGTGATTGTCAGTATCAAGGACCACAGGCACTGGCGGCTTACATTGAGGTGCTGAACGTCGGTGCTGATGTAAGTTTTGGTGCGTTACATACCGACTCATCAGGTTTTTGGGCGGAGTATCAGCAATCTGTGTATGTAGAGCGTATTGCCCAGGCAGAGCAGGGTAATATGCAAGTTATTACTACTGCTAGTCTCGCATTGCAACGCCGAGTATTTGAAGAGATGGGAGGGTTCTCTACAGGCTACACCCACTATGGGTTTGAAGACCGTGATTTGACCCAGCGCCTACTCAATGCAGACTGTGATATTCGGTTTTGTGCAGACGTTGTAGCGAACCACGAGAATGATGACACCCTAGGTGCGTTGTGTAAGAAATTAAATGTCAGTGCTCAATACAGTGCCCCCCTTTTCATGCAGCAATACCCTCAAGTCTATGCTGCCATGTCCTATGCGAAAGTAGACACGCGTTTGCGCCCGGCCTTGCGCTACTTGAGCTGGCTGGGTACGCCGTTGTTACCGGCACTAATAGCCATTGGCGATCGTGGCGTGCACTGGCCTTTACCTTATCGTTTGAAGAAATTCTATGTTCAGGGAGTTATGGCGCTGGCCTATTTGCAAGGTAGCGCGCATCAAGGTGGTTGAAAGCAAGGTGCCGGCTGAGGCTGTTTGTTTTTAGCATGGGTAACCCCGAATGGATTATCACAGCGGTGGATTTCAGGAAAAATGGCTTTTATACTCCTGATGCTTGATTGGTAGCGTTATGTGCTTAAAAAAACACAGGAAAAAGTATAGCTATCGCAA
>JAOUCV010000149.1 GCA_029859555.1 Gammaproteobacteria bacterium | reverse complement strand
GTTTCCCCCTGGCCGCTACGAACCGCAGCCGCAGTAAAACGTTTCGCCGATGAAAATGTCGCCTGCGGCTCACAAAACTACCCGGAATGGATGCAACTGGAAACGCGCCTGAGGAAACAGCTGCAACAACTTGTTAACGCAGATTCCAGTGACGAAATAGCTCTCCTCAAGAACACCTCCGAGGCACTCTCTGTGGTGGCCTATGGACTACCGTGGCAAGCCGGAGACAATGTCGTCATCACCAACCGGGAATTCCCCTCCAACCGGGTGGTTTGGGAATCATTGAAAAAACTGGGCGTCACCACGATTGCAGCCGATCTTACAGAACACGACTCGGCTGAGGCAGCAATCATCGCCTGCCTTGATGAAAACACCCGGCTACTGTCAGTCAGTTCGGTTCAGTATGGCACCGGGCTGAAACTTGACCTGCCCCGCCTTGGTGCAGTTTGCCGGGAAAGAAATATCCTGTTCTGTGTAGACGCCATCCAGAGCCTCGGCGCAGAGGTATTCGACGTACAGGCCTGTCACGCTGATTTTATAATGGCCGACGGACACAAATGGATGATGGGTCCGGAAGGCGTCGCGCTGTTTTACTGTCGCCAGTCGCGCCTGCAGATGCTGGACCTGAAGCAATACGGCTGGCACATGCTGCAGGAACCGCACAACTTCGACAACCATGACTGGGAGATTGCTGACAGCGCTCGCCGTTTTGAATGCGGAAGTCCGAATATGACCGGCATCCATGCCCTGCACGCAAGCCTCTCCCTGATTGAAGAAGTCGGCATGCCCGAGATCGAAAAACTGGTACGTGAGAACAGCGAGTTTATCATCGATTTTTTGATGCAGCGGCAGAGTCAATATCAGTTACTGACACCGACGGCAACGCATCGGCATGCCGGGATTGTTACCTTTGTGCCGCTGACAGAAACACCCGAATCATTATTCGCACAACTCTCACAACAGCATGTTGCCTGCGCACAGCGAGGCGGTGGCATTCGCCTGTCAGCGCATTTTTACACTCCACGTAAAAAGCTGTTCACGGCACTGGAAATGCTGGATGGCTGACAGCTGCAATTTTCTGCTCTGCCTCCCTTATTTTCCTGCATTTCAGGCCGATAGCCTTGGGTGGTGGCGGGATATTGCGCGATTGTGACCTGTCTCGCGGCCATTGCAACTCAGCAGTGATATTTGTGTCGAATACACTATTGGGTACTCAACCAAAAAAGGACGCTTCTCATGAACTGGATGATTGAACTGGTCGTCATATTCACCGCCATTGGCTTTATGATGGCGCGGCAGGCATCCCGCTACCTGTGGACGGGAGTGCTGGGCGCGATACTCTGCTACTGGAGCGTTATCTATACGCCGCCTGGCTGGTTACTGCTGCTCGCCTGGGGTCTCTTTATCCCCATAGCCATCCTCTTGACGGTTGACTCGTTGCGCCAGAACCTGCTGATTACTGCGCTACTCTCGCTCTATAAAAAAATCATGCCGAGCATGTCGGACACTGAAAGAGAGGCGCTCGAAGCTGGCACCGTATGGTGGGAAGCAGAGGTCTTCAGCGGACGCCCGGACTGGCATCGCATGCTGGGTTTTCCCGCCCCTGCTCTTTCAGCTGAGGAGCAGGCCTTCCTGGATGGCCCCACCAGTGATCTTTGCAGCATGGTCAATGACTGGGAAATCACCGAGGAATTACGTGACCTGACACCGGAGACCTGGGACTTTCTGAAGAACAACGGTTTCTTTGGCATGATTATTCCGAAGCAATACGGCGGACTGGAGTTTTCTGCCAACGCCCATTCTGCCATTGTATTGAAAGTTGCCAGCCGCAGTATCTCGGCTGCCGTTACCGTCATGGTGCCAAACTCCCTGGGTCCGGCAAAACTGCTATTGTCCTACGGCACCGAGCAACAGAAGAACCACTACCTGCCAAGACTCGCCAGCGGCGATGAAATCCCCTGCTTTGCCCTCACCGGCCCGGAATCCGGCAGTGACGCCGCCTCCATGCCTGACACCGGCATCGTCTGCAGACAATCCTTTGAAGGCAAGGACAATGTACTGGGTATCCGCCTGAACTGGGAGAAACGCTACATCACAATGGGGCCGGTGGCGACACTGCTGGGACTCGCGTTCCATCTCTTCGACCCCGACAAAATAATCGGTCAGAAGGAAGATGTCGGCATCACGCTGGCGCTCATTCCGACGACAACTCCGGGCGTGGAAATCGGCACCCGCCACTTCCCCATGAGCCAGTCTTTCATGAACGGTCCCAACCGGGGCACCGATGTATTTATTCCCATGGACTGGGTCATCGGTGGACAGGATTACGTCGGCCAGGGCTGGCGCATGCTGATGAACAGCCTCTCCGACGGCCGCGCTATCTCACTACCCGCACTCAGCACCGCATCAGGCCAGATGGTGAGTCGCAGCGTCGGCGCCTATGCGGCGGTCCGAAAGCAATTCAAGGTGCCAATCGGCAAGTTCGAGGGCATCAGCGAGGTGCTCGGGCGCATTGCAGGCAGCACCTATATACTGAATGCCGCACGCGGTTTCACCACGGCAGCCATCGACAGCGGCGAAGATCCGTCGGTAGCCTCCGCCATCATTAAATACCATGCAACCGAACGTATGCGCACCATCATAAACGATGCCATGGATATCCTCGGCGGGCGTGGTATCAGCATGGGGCCTTCGAATTTTCTCGGCCGTGGCTATCAGGGCCTGCCGATTGCCATCACCGTTGAAGGCGCCAATATTCTGACCCGTAACCTGATTATTTTCGGTCAGGGTGCCATCCGCTGCCATCCGTTCCTGTTCAAGGAAATGGAGACCGTGGCCAACGATGATGTTGCCGGCTTTGATGCGGCACTGTTGGGTCACGGCAGCCTGGTGATGAGCAATATCAGCCGCGGACTGTTTCACAGCCTGACCCGTGGGCGCTTGCTGGTCGCACCGCAACACGGTATTCGCGGCCACTATTACCGGCAGTTTTCCCGCATGAGTCTGGCCTTTGCGGTCACGGCTGAAATGGTACTGATGACGCTTGGCGGGGGCCTGAAACGCAAGGAATCCATCTCCGCCCGCCTGGGTGACGTGCTCAGCCTGCTTTACCTTGGCAGTGCCGTACTGAAGCATCACTACGATCACGGTTCAGCGGATGAAGAATTGCCACTACTGGAATGGTCCTGCCAGGACCTGCTGTACAACATCCAGGTACGTCTGCATGAAGTTATCAACAACCTGCCGAACCGTTTTGTTGCCGGGGTAGTTCGATTGCTGACATTTCCTCTGGGCAAACCTTACAAGCCACCCTCTGACAAACTCGGACAACAGCTCGCAGAACTGCTGTTGTCAACCAGCGCACTGCGTGACCGCCTGACAGAAGGCATGTATATTCCTGAAGACACTGCAGAACCTATTGCACAGCTTGAGGATGCACTTGAAAAGACCGAAGCAGCCGCACCGGCGTTACGCACATTGCGCACGGCGATAAAGACAGGCAGCCTGCCTCCCGGTGATCCGGAAACGCACGTTGATGCCGGCGTTAAGGCGGGCATTATTACAGACCAGGAAGCAGCCGCTATTCATGCTGCTATCGTGGCACGCAAGCTCGTCATACAGGTTGATGAATTTCTGCCTGAATACTTAACCAAGGAGCGCAGAGAATGGGGGAGCAACAATCTGGATGGGGTGGCCGGCCAGTCTATGTAGTTGATGGCAGTCGAACTCCTTATTTAAAGGCCCGCGGCAAACCCGGGCCGTTTTCAGCCTCCGACCTGGCGCTGGCTGCCGGTCGACCCTTGCTCGCACGTCAGCCGTTTGCAGCGGACGCGCTGGACGAGGTCATCCTCGGTTGCATGATGCCCAGCCCGGATGAAGCCAACATCGCCCGTGTCGTGGCATTGCGCCTCGGCTGTGGTGAACAAGTACCGGCATGGACAGTACAAAGAAACTGTGCCTCCGGTATGCAATCTATCGATTCAGCTGCGCAAAATATTGCCAGCGGGCGTTCCAGCCTGGTGCTGGCCGGTGGCGTTGAATCCATGAGTCGCGCACCGATTCTCTATAACGATGCCATGGTCAACTGGTTGGCCGCGCTGGCCCGCAGCAGGACAGTCGGCGCCAGGCTGAAAGTACTCGGCCAGTTGCGCCCCGGACATTTCAAACCGGTGATTGCCCTGCTCCGCGGCCTTACTGATCCGGTGGTGGGTTTATCCATGGGACAAACCGCAGAGATACTGGCACACCGTTTTGATGTCAGCCGTGAAATGATGGACAGCTTTGCCATGCGCAGCCATCTGCGTCTGGATGCCGCACACAAGAGCGGCCGCCTGGACGAGATCGAAGCACTGTATGACAGTCGTGGCAATGTCTATGATCACGATGACGGTGTACGTGCCGACTCCAGCATGGAAAAACTGGCAAAACTGCGTCCGGTCTTTGACCGCCCTGTTGGCAAGGTCACCGCCGGTAACAGTGCCCAGATTACCGATGGGGCGGCCTGGGTGCTGCTGGCCTCGGAAGACATGGTGTCAAAACATAATCTACCCGTTATGGGGCAACTCATGGACAGCCAATGGGCCGGACTCGATCCGGCGCAGATGGGAATGGGACCCTGTTATGCGATGGCGCCGATCATGCAACGCCATGGACTTGACACACCCGATATAGATTACTTTGAAATCAATGAAGCCTTTGCTGCCCAGGTACTGTCTTGTCTCGCCGGCTGGAAAGATGCGGATTTCTGCCGTGACGAACTGGGTCGTGATTCACCCTTCACTCCGATTGATGAAGAACGTTTAAATATTGATGGCGGTGGTATTGCCGTCGGTCACCCGGTCGGCTCAAGTGGTGCCCGCATCGTGCTGCACCTGCTGAAAGTTTTGCAACAACATGATGCGAAGCGCGGCATGGCCGGTATTTGTATCGGTGGCGGGCAAGGCGGTGCCATGTTGATCGAACGGACCACGGGGTAATCAGCATGGACAATACAAATCATATTCACTTCCGGGCCGAAACTGACAGCGATAATATTGTCTGGCTGCATTTTGACAAGGCGGACGGCGCAACCAATGTGCTCAACGCCGAGGTCTTTGCGCAACTCGACCAGCACCTGCAAAACATCGCTGCACAGTGTCCGCGCGGGCTGGTTATTCTTTCAGACAAGGCCAATGGCTTCATTGCCGGGGCCGATATCACGGCCTTTACAAAGGTCACGTCAAGAAAACAGGCGCTGGATTTCCTGCGCATGGGACAGGACGTATTCAACCGTCTTGAAGCACTGCCATTTCCAACGGTTGCCCTGATTCACGGCTTCTGTCTCGGTGGTGGTACAGAACTCTCGCTGGCCTGCCGCTATCGCATCAGCCGTGATGATCCGGGCACCCGCCTCGGCCTGCCGGAAGTCAAGCTGGGAATACACCCCGGCTGGGGTGGCAGCGCCCGCATGGTGCCCCTGCTGGGCGGGCTCAAGGCCATGGACCTGATACTCAGCGGTCGTTCCATTGATGGTCGTACCGGCAAGCGTATGGGACTGGTTGACATGGTGGTCCCCGAACGTCACCTGCGGGATGCGGCACGCAAACTGGTGTTCGATGCACCCCAGGCGCATCAACCCGCCTGGTATGACCGGCTGTCAAATCACTTCCTGGTGCGCCCCCTGCTCGCCCGTGTGTTTGCCAAACAGGTAGCAAAGCGTGCCTCGAAACAACACTACCCGTCGCCCTATGCCATGATCGACATCTGGCGCAAGCATGCGACCGACAAAACAGCCATGCTGGCGGCCGAGGTGGACTCACTGGGTGAGTTAATCACCGGCATTACCGCACAAAACCTTGTGCGCGTGTTTTTCCTGCAGGAGCAACTCAAATCACTCGGCAAGGACAAGTCCTGGACACCAAAATACGTACACGTGATTGGTGCCGGCACCATGGGCGGTGACATCGCTG
>JAOUCV010000148.1 GCA_029859555.1 Gammaproteobacteria bacterium | reverse complement strand
CATGCATCTTATCCCGGCCACGTGGCAATTGCTGTTTGTCTGGTGGCTGGGTTGCTGCACACTCGCGGTATCAGCGGCAGAGCCGCCCGGAAAACCCTACAAAAAGCACAGGCCGGCAATCGCGCTGATTATTGATGATCTCGGTAACCGGCATGAGGTCGGCAATCGCGTAGTCAGTCTGCCCGGTCCGGTTGCCTGTGCCTTTCTTCCCTACGGACGCTACACGGATTTTCTTGCCCGCCAGGCACATGCGCGCAACAAGGAAGTGTTGTTGCACCTGCCGATGCAGGCTGTTGAGCCGGCCCCCGTCATGCTCGGTCAGGGCGTGCTGACGCTGGACATGACCGAGCAGCAGTTCCGGGCAACGCTTGACTATGACATCGCCGCGGTACCGCACCTCAGCGGTCTGAACAATCACATGGGCAGCCTGTTGACACGGCATCCCGGTAACATGGCATGGCTCATGGATGCCATTGCGCAGCGTGGTGACCTGTTCTTTGTCGACAGCCGTACGACCAGTGCAACGGTTGCCGAACAGCTTGCGGTGGAATATGGCATTCCAAATACCTCGCGTAATGTATTTCTCGACAATGACCCGAATCCGGCAGCGGTGCGTGCCCAGTTCAGAAAGCTGGTGGAGATGGCGAGACGCAACGGTACTGCACTGGGTATCGGGCATCCCTATCCAGGGACGCTGGAGGTGCTGGCGGTCGAGTTGCGCCGGCTGGAACAGCTGGGTGTGCAGCTGATACCGGTGTCACGGTTGATAGAATTGCAGAAACAGGGCAGGTCCTCATGGCAAGCGTCCTTGTCCCGCTAGCGCAGGGTTGTGAAGAGCTGGAAGCCGTTACCGTGGTTGATTTGCTGCGCCGTGCCGGCATCAATGTGGTGACTGCCGGACTTGATGCGCAGCCGGTAAAGGCATCCCGGGGCATGACCCTGTTGCCCGATATGACCCTGGACATGGCACTGCAGCAGCGCTTCGACATGGTTGTGCTGCCTGGCGGACTGCCGGGTGCTGATCACCTCGGAGATGACCCGCGGGTTATCAGGCTGTTGCAGGAAATGGCGGCCAGCGAGTCTTATATCGCCGCCATTTGTGCGGCACCAAGGGTGCTGGCACGTGCCGGGCTGCTGGATGGCAAGCGTGCCACCAGCTATCCCGGTGCACTCGACATAGAGGCCGTACCCGGTATCGAGTACCTGGAAACGGCTGTGGTGACGGATGGCCGGGTCATTACTTCACGCGGGCCCGGTACGGCTATGGATTTTGCACTTGTGCTGATCGAAACGCTGCTGGGTAAAACCACGCGTGATGAGGTAGAAGCCGGTTTGCAGCGCGGCTGATAGTGAGGGCGTCAGGAGCTGTCACCGTCCATCCAGTTGAACAACAGGATAAAGGTACCCAGGCAGCCGCTGATCCAGGTGAGTAGCGGCGCCCCCATGACCATCGTGGGTGCATAGCCATCCAGTCCGTAAATGACAGCAGCGGCCAGTAGCAGGCCGGTACCGATGATGGCGCTGATGCTGCGACGGTTGGCGCGACGGACCTCGGCACGCAGTTGCTGTAGCTCTTTCGAGGTCCACTCCACCTGCAGCTTGCCGCTGGTTGCCTGCTCCAGAAAACGGTGCGTCAGTTGCGGCATGTCCGGCAGCGCATCACTCCATGCCGGTATGCTGTCCTTCAGGTTGCGCAGAAACGAGCGCGCACCCAGCTGCTCACTCATGGTACGTTCAAGAAACGGTTTGGCGGTTTGCCACAGGTCCAGTTGCGGGTACAGCTGGCGCCCGAGCCCCTCGATGTTGAGCAGGGTCTTTTGCAGCAACACCAGCTGTGGCTGCACTTCCATATTGAAACGGCGTGCCGTCTGAAAAAGCCGTAACAGGACGTTGCCAAAAGAAATTTCGTTTAGGGGTTTTTCAAAGATGGGTTCGCAGACGGTACGTATTGCCGCCTCGAATTCATCCACCCGGGTGCCTTCCGGTACCCATTCGGATTCAACATGCAGTTCCGCGACACGCCGGTAGTCGCGGTTGAAAAACGCCAGGAAATTTTCTGCCAGGTAGCGTTGGTCAACCGGGTTGAGCGTGCCCATGATGCCGAAATCAACCGCCATGTAGCGACCGTCTGTACCAACAAACAGATTGCCCGGGTGCATGTCGGCATGAAAAAAGTTATGTCGAAACACCTGTGTGAAAAAGATTTCCACGCCACGCTCGGAGAGGATTTTCAGATCAATGTTATTGGCGCGCAGGGCATCAATGTCGCTTATCTGTATGCCGTGAATGCGCTCCATCACCATCACTTCCGGCCGGCAGTACGGCCAGTAGACTTCCGGTACATATAGCAGACCGGTGTCACTGAAATTGCGTTTCAGCTGTGAGGCATTGGCGGCCTCGCGTAACAGGTCCAGTTCGTCGTACAGGGTTTTTTCGAACTCGGCGATGACCTCGCGCGGTCGCAGGCGCCGGCCATGCTTCCAGTAGCGCTCTGCGAGGGCGGCGATGGTATGCAGAAGATTGACATCACGGGTAATGCGCTGGCGAATATTTGGCCGCAGCACCTTGATGACTACGTTGGTACCATCGAGCAGTTCCGCGGTGTGAACCTGTGCGATTGAGGCAGAGGCCAGCGGTGTTTCGTCAAAGTGGCGGAATATCTCTTCGATGGCCACGCCCTGCGAGGCTTCGATGGCAGCGCGCGCCTGTTTTCCGGGAAACGGCGGTACATCATCCTGCAGCCGTGCCAGCTCCAGCGCTATATCATCCGGCAGCAGGTCCTGCCGGGTTGACAGTATCTGCCCGAATTTAACGTATATAGGGCCCAGATCTTCCAGTGCGCGGCGAATGCGAATCGCGCGTGGTCCGCGCTCGCGGGGGATCCAGTTCCAGGGGGCCAGGTAGTAAAGGAATCTGAAGGGCCGGAACAGGTGGGTGGCGAGGATGATTTCATCGAGACCATGACGCGCCAGTACGAAATTGATATGCACCAGCCGGATAATTTGTGCGGGTCGTATCATGTCAGTTGTTCGTGCCCGTTGCCGAGGTGTCCTGCAAGCGCCTGATGCGCGCTGCCAGCCGGTCAGCATCGATACTGATGCGGGTTACATCGCTGCTGAAATTTTCCGTTTCAATGCGTGATGGCAATAGCCGCAGCTCTTCCTGCAGGTATTCACCGATATCCTGCTGCAGTGTGCGGCGGCCGTGTTTGAGTACCTTGCCGATACGCCGGGCACCGTTGCCCAGCTGGTGTGCGATGACGTCGCCGGTGAGTTTTGATAACTGTTCTTCCCAGTCGATATCCATGGCATCCAGAATGCCCTTGAAGGTTTGACCGGTCTCGACGTCGCCGGTAATGGTGACCGCGCCTGAAAACAGTGTTTTTTCGGTGTCCTGTCCGAGGCCAAGACGCGCCATGCCGAGCGGCGTGCCGCGCAATATGGTGTCGGCTTCAGCATCTGCATCGAGATGATCGCTGAGCCGGATACCCTGATCTCCGGGGTGGATGAACAGCTGCAGGTCGAGGCCGACCAGTTCAATGCCAATACAGCGACCGTGCAGCGCCGCCATGCGCGCGTTGCTGTCCGGGTCCAGTCGCAGGTAACGATTGATGGCTGATTGCAGGCCTTTTTGCACTGCGGCGGGCAATTGCATCAGCTGTCCCCGGCCGGTGTCTGCTGGTTGCAGCCTGTCATAGCTTGTAGCCGCGATGTATGGCAACGATACCGCCAGTGAGATTATGGACGTCACATTGTTCAAAGCCGGCCTGCTCCAGCATCGCTTTCAGCGTCTGCTGGTCCGGGTGCATGCGTATGGATTCGGCTAGATAACGGTAGCTGTCGGCGTCTTTTGCCAGCAGCCGTCCGAGTCCTGGCAAAATGCTGAATGAATAAAAATCATAGGCCGGTTTCAGTGCGGCGGCAGGTCGTGAAAATTCCAGTACCAGCAAACGCCCACCCGGCTTGATGATGCGGTATATGGCATTGAGGGCACGCTGCTTGTCGGTGACGTTGCGCAGACCGAAGGCCATGGTGACCAGGTCAAAGCGGTTATCGGCAAACGGCAGTTGTTCGGCATCCAGCTGCGCAAACGAAACATTGTTGTGAATGCCGCTGTCCAGCAGCCGCTCGCGGCCATTGGCCAGCATGGCGGCGTTGATGTCGGAGAGAATGATGTGTCCGTTGTCACCGACCAGTGGCGCCATCAGGCGGGTCAGGTCGCCGGTACCGCCGGCAAGGTCCAGTACCTGCTGGCCGGGCTGCAGTGCGCTCATGTTTATGGCGAAGCGTTTCCACAGTCGGTGGATGCCGAACGACATAGCGTCGTTCATCAAATCATAGTTGTCAGCGACCGAATCAAACACATCGCGGACATGCCGCACCTTGTCTTTGACGGGCACATCACGAAAACCGAAATGTGTGGTTTTGTCTGCCATGCTGCTGTCTTCCCTGTTCAGGCAGGCCGGGGTACTGCCTGTGTGTTAACCATCCTACAATAATTAAGCCTGTTAGCTGCAGGTTGCTCAGCGTGGTCTGCCAGGACGGACCTGCAGGTGACCGCGGGATAAATACAACTAGCTGTTATCCTTGCGTTTATGTCCTGCGGTGGCAAGCTTCTGCAGGTATTCCTGCCAATACTTGTCCTTGTTTTTCCCCATGTCGTAGATTGTGTCCCAGGAATAGATGCCGGTGTCGTGGCCATCGTCAAAGGCTGGCTGAATGGCATAGCTGCCAACCGGTTCGATATTAAGAATCATGACGTCTTCCTTGCCGACTTGCAGCACGCCCTGGCCGGGGCCATGGCCCTGTACTTCGGCTGAGGGTGAATGCACGCGAAGAAACTCATAGCTCAGCTCAAAGCGTTCACCATCAGCATAGGAAATTTCCAGCACCCGTGATTTCTGGTGCAGGCTCAGTTCGGTGGGTTTGGGTGTGTCGGTCATAATCTGCTCATCTGTTTTTGGTGGGCCGGTGTGTTGCTGTTAACCGGCAGGTTCTGGTTCTGCAATTGCCCCGTCCGGGTAGCCGTGACAATCATTTTTAAAGTATATAACGGCTCAGGTCTTCATCCTGCACCAGTGCGCCCAGGTGTTCTTCAACATAGGCGGCATCGACCATGACTGTGCTGCCGGCGCTGTCAGTTGCTTCAAACGAGAGGTTTTCCAGCAGTCGTTCCAGTACGGTATGCAGTCGGCGGGCACCGATATTTTCGGTACGTGCGTTTATCTGGCTGGCGATTTCCGCAATGCGTGCAATACCGTCTGCTGCAAAAGTCAGGGTCACGTCTTCCGTGGCGATCAGTGCGCTGTATTGCTCGGTCAGCGACGCATCGGTCTCGGTAAGAATGCGCTGGAATTCCGCGGCGCCAAGATCCTCCAGCTCAACGCGAATCGGCAGCCGCCCCTGCAGTTCCGGGATCAGGTCCGAGGGCTTCGACAGGTGAAAGGCACCAGAGGCAATAAACAGGATGTGGTCGGTTTTCACCATGCCGTGCTTGGTGGAAACAGTGCTGCCTTCTACCAGTGGTAACAGGTCGCGTTGTACACCCTCACGTGACACGTCCGGTCCACTGGATTCGCCGCGGCGCGTGACCTTGTCGATTTCATCAATGAAGACAATGCCATTTTGTTCAACGTTGTCCAGGGCCGTTTGCTTCAGGTCTTCCTCGTCAATCATGCTGGCGGCCTCTTCGTCGCGCAGCAGTTTGCGGGCATCGCGGATACGCAGCTTGCGTTTTTTGCTGCGGCTGCCGCCCATGTTCTGGAACATGCCCTGCAGCTGGCTGGTCATTTCCTCCATGCCGGGTGGCGCCATGATTTCTACCCCGACGGGTGTTGCCGATACCTCGATTTCTATTTCCTTGTCATCCAGTGTGCCTTCACGCAGGCGCTTGCGAAATTTCTGACGGGTCTCCGAGCCGGCGCTGCTGTCATCATCCGGTGCCATGCTT
>JAOUCV010000147.1 GCA_029859555.1 Gammaproteobacteria bacterium | reverse complement strand
TCGGTTGCTCGGTGTGGACCATGGTCCACACCGAGCAAGCGAGCATCCCGAATGACAACCAGAACGGGAATGCACCACCACCTGGTCCCTCTTCAGGTATCCAGCCAATGGGAAGTTCCGCACTCTTCCACATAAGGTATGCGGAGAAAATCGCCATGATGATGGCCATCACCAGTTCAGCGCGTCGCACAGCGATCTCCTCCACACTTATGTGGTTTTACCCGGTTCAACTACCCGGATGGCCCCCTGTTACTTGATTTCACCGATTTCCATAAGCAGTTGTTTATGGTTGGCGATCTCGTTCGTCCAGTATGCCTCGAGCTCATCCCCGGTGATAAAATCGCCAAGCAGACTCTTCTTCTTTTTGTATTCCTGCCACTCATCCGAGTCATAAACCTTGGCGAACACCTTGCGGTAGAACTCTGCCGCATCGGCACTCATACCCGGCGCCCCGACAACACTGCGTTGCATGTAGTAGACATACGGGTGTCCCAGTTCGGTAAACGTGGGTACATCAGCGAACATGGGGAGACGGTCCTTGGTAAATGCGGCAAGAGGCACTGTATCTCCTGACTGATAAAAACCCAGCTGTTCAGATGGATTGTTAACTGTGGAGTTGGCATGCTTGCCAGCCAGTTCCTTGGCAACGCGACCGCCGCCCTTGAAGGGCACATATTTCATTTCCAGGCCGTAGGTGGAGTTCAGGAAGTTGGTCAGAAGTTCATCTTCCTGAGCCTTGCCTGTGCCGGCCATAATCCAGTCCTTACCCTTGGCCTTGGCCGCGGCCACAAACTCCTTAAGGTTGCTGATGCCACTATCCTTGTGCACCCACAGCAGGAAAGTATCCTCTGCCATGCGTGCAATAGGTGTGAAATCCAGCGAGTTGACCCCAAGCTTCGGCTGACGCAGCGGCGTCGTATAGAAGCTGTTCAGTGTAACCATAATGGTATGGTCGTCGCCGCTCTTGCCCTTGAGATGCACCAGTGCCTCGGCTCCGGAGCCTCCCGGTTTATTGACCGGAATAAACGGCTTCGGTGAAAACTTGTGCTTCTCTATAACAGTTTGCATCAAACGGGCCATCTTGTCTGCTCCGCCCCCCGGACCAGCCATGATGACAAATTCGACCGGTTTCTTTGGTTGCCATTCTGCTGCAATAGCATTTGTTGCAAATGCAATGGCCGCAGTAAATAGCATTAAGTACAATTTCACTGACTTTTGAGTTGTTCTCATTTCATTCTCCTCCGTCCTTTATTAACAGGTACCCGATTATATTTGATCACTATCCTGGAATGCGTATATCAAGCGGCCCTGCATTTATTGCCGCATCGATATATTTATACAACGCGCCCCCATTGTAAATGATATGCATATTAAATCATCTGATAAAAAACCTTGCAGCCATCACCCGAAAGTTGACCCCAAACCAGGGCAGAGCGGCCAGAAAATCAAAGCAAAACGCGGCCTTGCTAGTTCCCCAGTGCACTAGCCATGGTGACACCAATGGTTCCCGGAGATTCGGCAATATGAACCCCCGCACTTCGCAAGGCCACGATCTTGGCCTCAGCGAGCCCGATACTGTGTTCGATAATCGCACCGGCATGACCCATGCGGCGCCCGGCTGGCGCATGGCGACCGGCAACGTAGGCAACCACCGGTTTTTTGTATTGTTGCTGCTTCAGGTAATCCGCCGCCTGTTCTTCGGCTGTACCTCCAATCTCGCCGATCAATACAACACCTTCGGTCTCCGGGTCCGCCATAAACAACTCCAGGCAGTCGCAGAATGTCATCCCCTGAATCGGGTCTGCACCAATACCGATACAGGTTGACTGGCCGAGTTTATTGCCGCTTGTCTGTGCCACTGCTTCGTAGGTGAGCGTCCCCGCACGGGAAACAATACCAATACTTCCGCGACGAAAAATACTCCTGGGCATGATGCCTATCATGCATTCCCCGGGTGTCACCACCCCTGGACAATTGGGGCCTACAAGCCGCGAACCGGAAGTTTCCAGAACTCGTTTTATCTGGACCATATCGAGCACCGGTATGCGTTCTGTAATACAAACGATCAGCGGCAGTCCCGCATCTATCGCCTCCCGAATTGCATCCGCAGCAGTCGCCGGCGGTACGAATATCATGCTTGCATCCGCACCGGTCGCGCGCACCGCCTCTTCGACACTATCGAAAACCGGCAACCCGAGGTGCCGTGTACCACCCTTGCCAGGTCGCACACCACCTACCAACTGAGTACCGTCGGCTATCGCCTGTTCTGCATAGAAGGTCCCCTGCCGGCCGGTGATGCCCTGACAGATAACCCTGGTTCCAGCGTCGACCAATACCGCCATAGGTGTCTCCTCTCCGCACGCACGGGCCCGGCCCGTAACTACCCCGCAGTGCGATCAATAGTTTCGTCTTTCCCTGTCAACAACCGCTGAACCCGTTGCCACCAGTTTTGCTGCATGACCAACCTGGCCTCGGTCGCTGCTATGACAACTTTCTCTGCAGCATCTGCGAAATCCTCTGCAAAGGTAATCGCCAACCCGGAATCCTTGAGCCTGTCTTTGGCAAAATCGGCGTTTATGCCGGCCAGGCGCACGATCAGTGGTACCCGAACGGGGAACTCCCTGGCTGCCAGGATTATGCCGTCGGCAATAGTGTCGCAGCGCATAATACCGCCGCCAAAGACGTTAACCAGGATCGCTTCAACCCCCGGATCTGAGAGAATCAGCCCGAATGCATACTTTACCCGCTCGAACTCCACGGCTGGCGGCATATCGAGAAAATTCGCCGGCTCGCCACCATAGAACTTGACCGCGTCGAGCGTGGCCAGTGCGAGTCCGGCACCGCTGGCGAGACAGCCGATATTGCCATCGAGCTTGACGTAATTGAGGCCATGCTGCGTGGCATCCAGTTCGCCCCATCGCAGTTCATCATCCTCACACTGCGCCTGAATATCTTCATGCCGAAACATTGCGTTGTCATCAAAGGTCATGGTCGCGTCCAGCGCTACCAGGGTACCCGCAGCAGTGATCGCCAGTGGATTAATCTCAATCAGCGAGGCATCCAGTCTTAAAAACATGTCATACATCGTCAGCATGATGCGTACTGCCTCAGCTGTCTGCTCATCCGTGAGTCCAACTGCGGCGGCAATATTGCGTGCCTCATCCTGCTGCAAACCCTCGAGGGGGTCGATGGCGATTTTTAGTACGGACTCTGGATGGCGTGACGTTATCGATTCTATATTTATGCCGCCCTCGCCGAGCGCAATCAGCGTTACCCGGCTGCTCCTGCGATCCACCAGCATCCCGAGATAGAGTTCACGCTGCACCTCGCACGCTTGCTCGACATAAAGCCGTTTCACGGCTGTCCCGGCCGGGTCCGTCTGCTTAGTAACCAACACGTGCCCGAGCATTTCCTGCGCCGTGTCCGGCACCTCTGCAAGCGAGTCAACGAAGCGGATACCGCCCTGCTGCTCCTGATTGCCCACGAAATGACCGGCTCGACGTCCGCCGGCAAGAATCTGTGCCTTGATTACCCACCCGGACCCTCCCAGCTGCCGGGCAACGCTGGCGGCCTCGTCCGGTGTTGACGCGACAGCACCTCGCGGAATACGAATGCCATTTTTATCCAGGAGTTGCTTGGCTTGATATTCGTAGAATTTCATCTCAGCACACTTCCAGTATCTCCACGCGTGCAGCGCTGAACCTGTAGCCAGGTATCTCCGCATAGCAGAAGGGAATATAAAGCACCCCTTCGGCGCCTCGTAAGCAACCCGCGCCCTACTGCTACCCTTATAATTGCTACCCTTATATTAGACCCTGCCGCTACATTCAACCGGGAAAGATTCAGAAGCGACAGGCTGGCAGCACTTTCTGATTAACTGATACGGGTTTGTCATCAACTACCGCTGCTTGCCCGGGCGGGGCGCTGCGAACCAGCAGACAAACATTGCCACAGCTAAAGTCAGCCCCCCAGCACCTGTTTCAGCGTTGTTCCGAGTCTCGCGGGCGAGTCAGCAACATGAACGCCGGCACTCTTCAAGGCTTCGATCTTTTCCTGCGCACCACCCTTTCCGCCTGCAATGATGGCACCTGCATGGCCCATGCGGCGACCTGGCGGTGCCGTCACACCGGCAATAAAACCCACCACCGGTTTCCTGACGCTCGATTGTTTTATAAACCCGGCGACCTCTTCCTCGGCTGTGCCGCCGATCTCACCGATCATGATGATTGATTCAGTATCCGGGTCGGCATAAAACATCTCCATACAGTCGATGAAGCTGGTTCCGTTGGCAGGATCGCCGCCTATACCGACACAGCTGGACTGGCCCAACCCCACTGCCGTGGTTTGTGCCACGGCCTCGTAGGTCAAGGTACCGGAGCGCGATACGATGCCGACATTGCCGGGTACGTGAATATGGCCGGGCATGATTCCGATCTTGCATGCACCGGGCGTGATCACACCCGGGCAATTGGGACCCACGAGTCGTGTTGCGGATCCTTGCAAAACCCGCTTTACACGAACCATGTCCATGACCGGAATACCTTCAGTGATACATACAACCAGCGGGATACCGGCATCAATCGCCTCGAGAATGGCATCAGCAGCAAAAGCCGGGGGCACGTAAATAACCGAGGCGTTGGCAGCGGTTTGCTCAACCGCCTCCGTCACAGTGTTGAATACCGGCAAGTCGAGGTGTGTCATCCCGCCCTTTCCGGGTGTCACACCGCCAACCATCCTGGTGCCATAGTCAATGGCCTGCCGGGAATGAAAAGTGGCCTGCGATCCAGTGAACCCCTGGCATATCACACGGGTGCTGCTGTCGACGAGAATTGCCATTACGCCACCTCCTGCAGTGCCCTGACCACCTTTTCCGCAGCGTCGGCAAGATCATCCGCGGAAACGATATCAAGACCGGATTCTTTGAGGATGGCCTTGCCAAGATCGACATTGGTTCCTTCCAGACGTATCACCAGCGGCATGTTCAGCTCAACTTCCCTGGCGGCCTCCACAATACCGGTAGCGATGACATCACAACGCATGATGCCACCAAAGATATTCACCAGGATGCCCCGGACCTTGGGGTCGGAAACAATAATTTTGAATGCCTCAGTGACGCGCTCGGCAGTCGCGCCGCCGCCCACGTCGAGAAAATTCGCCGGTTCACCGCCGTAGAGTTTGATAATGTCCATGGTCGCCATCGCCAGGCCGGCGCCATTGACCATACAGCCAATCGAACCATCGAGCCTGATGTAGTTGAGGTCATGCCGGCTCGCCTCAAGTTCCGCGGGATCTTCCTCGTCTTCATCGCGCAAATCGGCGACAGCCTTGTGGCGAAAAAGGCCGCTGTCATCAAAATTCATCTTGGCATCCAGCGCAACCAGTTGTCCCTCGCCGGTCACCACCAGCGGGTTGATCTCGACCAGGCTCGCATCCAGATCGGTAAATGCCCGGTACATACCCTGTAGAAATTTCATTGCAGCGCCAATCTGCGGCCCCTCCAGTCCCAGGCCAAAGGCCAGTTTGCGCGCGTGGAATGACTGCACACCGGTGGCCGGGTCTATCGCAATCCTGAGGATTTTTTCCGGTGTTGAGGCAGCCACCTCTTCGATATCCATTCCGCCTTCAGTCGATGCAATGATGGTGATGAAACCACTGGCACGATCAAGCAGTAAACTGAGGTAAAGCTCCCGGGCAATGTCACAGCCCTCTTCGATGTAGACGCATTTGACTTGCTTGCCCTGTGGACCGGTCTGGTGCGTGACCAGCGTCATACCCAGTATGTCTTCCGCGGCGGCCGCGACCTCATCGTGTGACCTAACGACTCTGACACCGCCGCCCTTGCCGCGCCCGCCGGCATGGATCTGCGCCTTGACCACCCAGGCGGAGCCACCCAATTCCTGCGCCACTGCCACTGCCTCGGCTGACGTAAAGGCCACGCGACCACGTGGCACTGACACACAGAACTTGCC
>JAOUCV010000146.1 GCA_029859555.1 Gammaproteobacteria bacterium | reverse complement strand
GATTGCTGCTTTTATCATTATCGTCGCCGGCATGAAAGCAGCTGCGTCGTTGCTGGTGCCGTTTTTGCTGGCGGTATTTATTGCGATTCTGATCGCCTCGCCTTTCAGTTGGCTACAGGACAAGGGCCTGCCTGCCGGTGCAGCTTTGCTGGTAGTCCTTGGCCTGCTGGTGTTCGGCCTGTTGCTGGTCGGCACCTTGATAGGCAGTTCAGTGGAGGAATTTTCCGGCAGTTTTCCGGCCTTTCAGGAGCGACTACAGGGTGCCACCACCGGCCTGCTGGCCTGGCTGGATAACATCGGAATACACATTTCAAATGAGCTGATATCGGCTTACATGGATCCTGCCAAGGCAGTGCAGATGGCGACCAACATCCTGGGTGGCATGGGAAACATGTTGACGAACGGCTTCCTGATTCTGATCACGGTAGTCTTTATTATGCTGGAAGCAGCGGGTTTTCCTGACAAGTGGCGCCTGATGCGCGGAAAAGCCGATGATTCGCTGACCGAATTCAGTGAGGCGATCGGCAATATCAAGCGTTACATGGGTATCAAGACGCTGACCAGTCTGGCGACCGGTTTTCTGGTGGTTGTCCTGATGCTGTTTGTGGGGGTGGACTATCCGCTGCTCTGGGGCTTGCTCGCCTTTCTGCTGAATTTTGTGCCCAATATCGGTTCCATTATCGCAGCGATACCCGCTGTTATTCAGGTGTTGGTGCATTTGGGGTTCAGCGCGGCCCTGGTGGTGGCGGGTGGTTACCTGGTTATCAATATTTTAATAGGCACCTTTATCGAGCCGCGTTACATGGGCAGGGGGCTGGGGCTGTCGACGCTGGTGGTGTTTCTTTCGCTGGTCTTCTGGGGCTGGGTGCTGGGTCCGGTGGGGATGTTGCTGTCGGTACCGCTTACTATTACTGCCAAGATTGCACTGGAAAGCCACGATGAGACGCGCTGGGTGGCCATCATGCTGGGCCCGAAGGTGGAGCCCGGGATAGTCGCAGATTCGCTGCCGCCAGCGCAGGATAATATCGGCTGAAAGACCGCCTGTTGTATTCTAAGTTCCTGATACTTGAATGATTACTGGATTTGTACTATGTTGGACGAAGCTGGTGTGTTGAGCTCTGAAGTTTGAACGGCGTCGCATTCCCGGTGGATGGGTTACGAACCTGCTAAAGGCAGGGTGGTCACTGGTCGAATATAAAGAGTATTCGAGTACCGGTATCTGATGCCGCTGTTGCGGATCATGCACAAGGAGATTCATACGATGCACAAGTTAAACAGAAAACTGCTCACCTATTTTCTGGCTTTTTCACTGGCGCTTTCCAATGTCATGTTCAGTGCGAATGTCGCGGCATATGAGGTGGCCACACAGGAACCTACGGGTGGTACCATGCTGGCAGATGCTTTCATGGTGCGTCCATTTATGCTGGTCGGTACGATCCTTGGAGCTGCAACATTTATTGTTACCCTGCCTTTCAGTCTGCTCGGTGGCAATGTCGGTGAGGCCGGCAAAACACTGTTTGTCGAGCCAGCTGCCTATACCTTTGTCAGGCCGCTGGGCGAATTGTAGGCAACGCTCCGATCACTGCAAATCCAGACCACTGCTGCCAGTTGGTAGCAGTGGTTTTTTTATGCCTGTGGTTGGCTGTTAAAGCCCGTCGACAAGGCTTAACATTACAATCCCTTACGGCAGGCGAGTAACTATCAGATGATACGCAGCATGACGGCATTCGCCAGACAGCAAGCCGATACTGAATATGGCAGTCTGGCATGGGAGATTCGTTCCCTTAATCATCGTTATCTGGAACTCGGCCTGCGCCTGCCGGAAGAACTCCGCGCCATGGAGTCTGCGGTCAGGGAGCGGCTTAACGCGCGCCTGGGGCGTGGCAAGGTGGAGTGTTCCTGTCGTTTTCAACCTGCTGCTGCCGGTGCAGCACCGGTTGATGTCAATGAAGATAATCTGACACGCGTATTGGCTGCCTGCGAGGCGGTCAACAGCCGTTTGCCGGCAGCTGTGCCGTTGAGCCCGCTGGAATTGCTGCGCTGGCCGGGGGTGGTACGTGAAGCAACGGTCGATACCGGACCCCTGCAGCAGCAGGCGCTGACCTTGCTGGATAAATCGCTGGATGAGTTACTGTTGTCGCGTGAACGTGAAGGCGAGCAGATCAACCTTTTGCTGCTGCAGCGCTGTGACGATATGAGTGCGCTGGTGGTGCAGGCGCGCAGCTGCTTGCCGGAAATACGTGCCGGCCTGCGGCAGAAGCTGCAGGCGCGCCTGGCTGATCTGGACGTCGATGTGGATCCCGGGCGTTTTGAGCAGGAACTGGTGATGCAGTTGCAGAAGGTTGATGTGGATGAGGAAATGGATCGGCTTGAAAGCCATATCGGTGAAGTGCGCCGGGTGCTGGAACGCAGGGAACCGGTGGGTCGCCGGCTGGATTTTTTGATGCAGGAGCTGAACCGTGAAGCGAATACGCTGGGTTCCAAGTCGGTCGTCACGGAAACAACCAGTATCTCTGTCGAGCTGAAGGTGCTGATAGAGCAGATGCGCGAGCAGGTTCAGAATGTTGAGTAACATGCCGGCCGATGGCGGGGAATTATGATGACAAACGTAAAATCTGCAGGCAGTGGTACGCTGTATATCATCTCGGCACCGTCCGGTGCCGGCAAGTCGAGCCTGTTGAGCGCACTGCTGGAGATCATGGGCCCGGAACTTGCCGTGTCGGTGTCCCATACCACACGCTACCCGCGTCCCGGGGAGGTTGATGGCAAGGATTACCATTTTGTCGACGGTGTGGCATTTGAGGGCATGGTCAGCCGCGGCGAGTTCCTGGAGCATGCGCAGGTGTTTGATAATCGCTATGGTACTTCGCGGCAGGTGGTGGCTGACCAACTGGCGACCGGTATAGACGTTATTCTGGAGATTGACTGGCAGGGTGCCCGTCTGGTGCGCGAGTTGCTGCCGGGGACGGTGAGTATTTATATCCTGCCGCCTTCCCAGGAAGCACTGCAGCAGCGTCTGCAGGACCGTGGTCAGGATGATGACGAGGTGATTGAGCGCCGTATGCGTGATGCCGTCAGCGAAATGTCGCATTTTGACGAGTATGACTACCTCGTCATCAATGATGTTTTTCAGGAGGCGCTGGACGAGCTGGTGCTCATTGCGCGCGGCGGCCAGTTACGCCTTGCCTCCCAGTGCGGGCGCCATGCGGCATTACTGGCGGACCTGCTGGCGCCAGCCGGGTGATTCGGGTAAACTCGCACGCCCTTCAGGTTATATGCAGGTTTTTCGGAGAGTTACATGGCACGCGTCACAGTAGAAGATTGTCTCGACAAGGTTGATAACCGCTTTCAGCTGGTGCTGGTAGCAACCAAGCGTGCCCGGCAACTGGCCAATGGTGTGCAGCCGCTGGTGGACTGGGAAAACGACAAACCGACCATTGTTGCCTTGCGAGAGATTGCCGAGGGACTGATCGGGCCGTCCATTCTGGACGAGCCGACGCATCCGGTATTCGAAGAAGAAGAGACCGAGGCTGAAACCGGGGATGAAGTAAAAGCCGAAGGCGAGGGTGAGACAGCTGCTGCCGATGCAGCACCCGCCGATGCAGCACCCGCCGACGCAGCACCCGCCGCCGACGCAGCACCCGCCGATGCAGCACCCGCCGATGCAGCACCCGCTGCTGCAGCTGACGAACTGCCCCCACAAGAAAGCTGATCCGGGATTACACAGCGTTTTGCCAATCTCCTGCAGCAGCTGCAGGATCTCAGTGTTTTTGATCGGTCACGGAGCTTGTTACCAGCATCCCTGTTGTCCAGTGTGCCGGCTATTTCTGAATATTGCTGCGAGCGCTAATGCGTTATAGTTCCGGTTTGTGAAACGGACGCACCAAAATACGCTGACATAACGTCTATGGTTACCAGATCGGATATTGCTGCAGAAACCGGCTCACGTTTCCTGATCAGCGATTTGTGCAAAATGCTGGAGTCCTACCTGGATGAAGATCAGGTTCAGGATGTTTATAGTGCCTATCTGTTTGGCGCAGAAGCCCATGAAGGCCAGCGCCGGGTTTCCGGCGAACCCTATATCTATCACCCGATTGCTGCGGCGCGCATCCTTGCCGAGTTGCGGCTTGACCATAAAACCATCGTGGCGGCGATTCTGCATGATGTCATAGAAGACACGCCAACGGCGAAGGAACAGATTGCCGACAGTTTTGGTACCGAGGTTGCCGAGCTGGTTGACGGCGTCAGCAAGCTGACCCAGATAGAGTTTGAATCTCAGGCAGAGGCGCAGGCCGAGAACTTCCGCAAGATGATCCTGGCGATGGTGCGCGATATCCGCGTGATCCTTGTGAAACTTGCCGACCGCCTGCATAACATGCGCACCCTCGGCGTGATGCCTCCGGATAAACGCCGTCGTATCGCCCGCGAAACCCTCGATATTTATGCCCCGATAGCCAACCGCCTGGGTATCAATGCCTTGCGTGTGGAACTGGAAGATCTCGGCTTTGCCGCACTCTATCCGCTGCGTTACAAGGTGTTGGAAAAGGCAGTGCTGGCGTCGCGCGGACATCGCAAGGAAGTGCTCAATAAAATTGAGGCCGCAATCAAGCGCAGGGTGGGGCAGGAAGGGTTGCAGGGACGCATACTCAGTCGAGAGAAACACCTGTACAGCCTGTATAAAAAGATTCGTGACAAGACACTGTCGTTCGAAGAAACCTATGATGTGTATGCGTTTCGCATTGTAGTGGACGAGATAGATACCTGTTACCGGGCTCTGGGCATCATGCACAACCTGTTCAAGCCGGTGCCGGGTAAATTCAAGGACTATATTGCCATTCCGAAAGCGAACGGATACCAGTCCCTGCACAGTATTCTGTTTGGGCCCTATGGCGTGCCGATCGAGGTGCAGATTCGCACCGAAGAGATGGACAAGATTGCCGAGTCAGGCGTGGCGGCACACTGGGTATACAAGGGCCGCGAAGAAAATATTGACCAGATGAATGCCGGTGCGCGCGAGTGGTTGCGTGAACTGCTGGAGATGCAAACGCATGCCGGTGATTCCCTGGAATTCCTTGAAAACGTCAAGCTCGACCTGTTTCCCGATGCCGTTTATGTCTTTACACCGGCTGGCGAGATCATGAAGTTGCCACATGGCGCCACTGTTATTGACTTTGCCTATGCCGTGCATACCGATGTTGGCAATACCTGTATTGCTTCGCGTGTTGACCGGCAACTGGTGCCGTTACGTACCGTGCTGCGTAACGGGCAGACTGTGGAAATTGTCACTGCAGTCGGTGCGCATCCGAGTCCGGCATGGCTGAGTTTTGTGGTGTCTGCCAAGGCGCGTTCCAATATTCGCCATTATCAAAAGAACCTGAAGCGTGAAGAGGCCGTGGAGCTGGGCCGCCGAATGCTGGAGCGGGCACTGGGTGTGTTTGAAACTGCTGCGGACAAGGTTCCTGGCAAGCGTGTGCGTGCCTTGCTGGGTGAGTATCACCTGAAAACCGAGGAGGATCTGCTGGTTGAAATCGGTCTGGGTCGGCGCTCCTCGGTGCTGGTAGCACAGGCGCTGGCCCCGTCAGGCTACGGTGGGAGTGACGCCGAAAATAAAGGAACGGCGATGCAACCACTGGTGATCAAGGGTAGCGAGGGCATGGTAACCCGGTTTTCAAAATGCTGTCGTCCGATTCCGGGTGATCCGGTCGTCGGCGTGATTACCGGCGGTCGCGGCATGATGATTCATACCCAGGCCTGCAGAAATATTGCTGATGACAAGTATCCCGCCGAGAATTGTATTGATGTGCAATGGGAGCCCGGCCTTGATGAAGAGTTTCCTGTCGAGATCAGTGTCGTTGTCGAAGAGCGGCGGGGTGTGCTGGCAAGGGTCGCTACGATTATTGGAGACACAGATTCCAATATCGAAAATGTTGGTATTGAAGAGCGCGACGGGCTGACGAACAATCTATTATTCAGGCTGACGGTACATAACCGTCAGCATCTTGCCAGGGTAATGCGCCGGGTGCGCAGTCTCCCGTC
>JAOUCV010000144.1 GCA_029859555.1 Gammaproteobacteria bacterium | reverse complement strand
TGTAAAGCGAATATCTGAGTTCAGGTTTTTCTGTTCCAGTGAATTGTTATCACGGTAACCGTCACTGCTGACACCGTGGGCACCGAGAAATACCGACAACGGCCCGCTGTTATGGCTCAGCTGAGCATCCAGTTGCTGTGTATCCAGATTGCCGGCGCCGGCCTTGATGGAAGCAGAGGTGCCCGCCATTTCAGGCTGCCGGGTAATGATATTGATGGCGCCACCGACGGCGCCATCACCGTAGAGTACCGCACCGCTGTTACGGGTGATCTCGATACGCTCGATGTTTTCCAGTGGGATAACGCTGAAGTCAACGCTGGAAAGATCAATGTCATTGAGCCGGCGCCCGTCCAGCAGGATCAGTGTGTTTTGTGTGGAAGCCGCACCGAAGCCGCGAATGTCGACCGTGGCACCGGTAGCATTGTTGCCGTAAAGGCTGCGGGTCAGGACGCCGGCCTCACGGCCAAGTAGTTGTGGCAGTGTGCGCGCTGTGCTTTTCTCGATATCAGCCGCAGTGATGACAGTGGTATTGCCGCGCGCCTTGCTATTGTCCGGATCAAGCCGTGTTGCGGTTACCAGTATATTTTCAGATTGTTCGGTTTCAGCAAAGCCACTGCTGGCTGTCAGCACCAGGGCGGCTGCCAGAAAAACACTAAAACGGGTGTTCAATACATTCTCCACGCCACAGCACAACCCCGTGCTGAAGTCAGGTCTGTTGCGGAAGGAGCATGACAGAGAGAGCAATCTGCCTGTATCGCCCTCCGCGGTACGGTCATAAATATCCAGGCCGGTCTCCGGGCTCGCGAGTGGGTGGTACCCGGGTGAATCACCTTCCCGCGCAGTGCGCAGTGGTATATAGATTCACCTGTGTCTCGCTTACCGTTGCGGGGGCAGCACCGGGATTGTCAGTAATAGACGCACCGGCTTCCCGTTTAATCCCGTTGATGAAAGCCTTCGGGACACCTGAAACAAAGGAGGCGCAACTCTAAAGTGACTCCCGGCGAGTGTCAAGGAAAGACATTATTTACAGGCTGCTTATGGAAAATACGCGGCTGGCAGAGTATTGCATAGACTTGCAGGAGCGCATCGCATGCGCGATTCACTGCTGAATACAACAATCGCGGACAAGGTCCGCTCCTGCAATGGAAACTGTTGCAGGAATGCTGTAATGCGTACGCCGCCTGATCAGGGCAAGTGGTTAAACAGCCCGGCAAGCCTTGCTGCATAGTTTTCTGTTGCAAAGACGGTTTCTGATGCTGCCTTGATGAGCTGTCGGCGTTGCTGTTCATGAGCGAGGTAGTAGTTGATCTTTTCCGCGGCTTCAGCAAATGACCGGTACGCGAGCGTTTGTTTACCGAGAGCGGTCTCTTCAAGCAGCGCTTGCCAGTCGCAGATCTGAAACCCGCCGGCAGCCGGTATTTCATAAAACTTCATATTAAAGCCGTTACTGGTGTTTGCGTGGTGCAGGTTAAGCGAGATCTTTGAGCAGGCGTGAACTTTCAGACTGTCTGCCAGCGACAGCGGACCGTGACTGTGCACGTCCTTGCAATGGCGCCAGCCACGCCCCCAGACCTTCACCGGGGTATCAAGATGCCGGTTGAGGTAGCGGATCAGTTCACAGCGCTCCGCATAGCAGCTGCCGACAAAGGCGACCTCGGCGGTGAACTTTTTTTGATCAGCGGCAGTAATATTAGCCACCCTGTGAAAGCGGGGAGCGACAGCGAAGGGAAAGTACCGCAGTTGCTGCGGATATCGTGACACCAGGTTGTCGTAGTTGCCTTTGCTCGAGATCAGGATGCGTTCCGAAAATTCAGCCGCCGCACTGATGCGTGTTTCCGCCTGTTCGGTCAGGATGTCGCCCCACCAGTAGAACACTTTCAGCCCGGGTGAATAGCGGCGACATTGCGCTACCGAGGCCTGGTCAAGCGTGCCCTGGATACTGAGCAGGATATCCCATTGCTGCCCGGACATAGCCTCGATCAGCTGTTTCCTGTGGCGGCTGGCCCAGGCAGATTTTCTGTTGTAGCCGGGTAGCCATGACCTGCCGGCCAGGCTGATGCGGTCGCGCAGGTTTTTGCGGTTATGGTAGCTGATGCCGGTCCGGTGTCCCGCCTGTTGCAGACAGTCGGCGATAATCTCGGTCCACATGCCGGCCCAGTACGGACCTTCTACAAATATCTTCATGCTCAAGCGTTATGCGCGCAGCTTACTGTGGCAGCCAGTAAGTTGCCTGAGGTCCCTGTATTGCTTGCAGAGGGTGCTGGTAGAGGCGCTCCAGATTGTCACTGGTGAGTACCGCGTCTGCGTTCCCTTGCAGGCTTTCGCCTTCACCAAATAACAGTAAAAAGCGATTGCAGTAGCGCACGGCAAGATTGATGTCATGTATCACCAGGAGCAGTGCCTTGCGGCTGTTGCTGACCTGTTGTTTCATCAGCTCCAGCATGCGTACCTGGTGATGAATGTCGAGGTGGTTGGTGGGTTCGTCCAGCAGCAGCAGTTGCGGATCCTGTGTCAGCAGACAGGCGATACCAACGCGGCGACGTTCGCCACCCGAGAGGGTGTTCACCATGCGTGATTCCATCTCGCCCAGGCCAACCGCTTGCAGTGCGTTCCTTGCAAGGGTCAGATCCTGGCTGCTTTCCCACTGCAGCGGCCCAAGCCACGGGTGGCGGCCGGTGAGGACGGTTTCCAGGACGCTGGCCGGGAACGCATCTGCGTGGTCCTGAAACAGCAAGCCGATCTGTTGTGCGACCGTCTTGCGTGGCAGCTTCTGCAGTGCCCGGCTGCCCGCAGTGATGGTGCCGGAGTCCGGTGGACGCAAACCGGCCAGCGTGTGCAGCAGCGTGGTTTTGCCGCTGCCATTACGTCCCAGTACACACCAGCGATCACCGCTGTTTATCTTCAGTTCAAGATCACGACACACCGTTGTGGTACCGATGCTGACGTGCAGTGCCTGTGTGCTCAGTAAGGACATGGCTGCCTAGCGTTCCTCTCCGTGCAAGCTACGGCTGTGATGCAGCAATATCAGAAATACCGGTACGCCGATCAATGCGGTGAGTATGCCGACCGGCAATTGTCGGGGTGCCAGCAGGGTGCGTGCCAGTGTGTCTGCGCAAACCAGCAGGCTGCCGCCGAGCAGGGCTGCAGCCGGCAACAGCAAGCGATGATCGCGCATGCCAAGCAGCCGCAGCATGTGTGGAACCACCAGGCCAACAAAGCCAACACTGCCGGCCAGGGTGACGGCCGTGGCGGTTAACAGTGATGCCAGCAGATAGATGAAACTGCGCAGTGGTTTGACACTGATCCCCAGTGCGCCGGCTGTCTGTTCACCGTGCGCCAGTATGTTGAGTGAACGACCGATGCCGACCGCAGCCAGCAGCCCGACCAGCAATACCGGTAAACTGCCAAGGGGCATCGGCGCATTGGACAGATCACCCATTAACCAGAACAACATGCCGCGCAGTCCCTGTTCCGGGCTGATTGCCAGCAGTAGCCCGATGACGGCGCCCCAGCCTGCCGCGATAACGATGCCGGTGAGTAGCAGGCGACTGGTGGTCCAGCTGCCTGCACCGTGCGACAGTCCGAACACCAGCAGCATTGAAAACAGTGCGCCGCCAAAGGCAGAACCATGCAGCCAGAAACTGCCGAGACCGGACAGCATCGCCAGCAAGGCGCCGGTGGCGGCACCACCGGATATACCGAGTACGTAGGGGTCTGCCAGCGGGTTACGCAGCAACACCTGCATCAGGCCGCCGGCCAGTGCCAGCAGTGCACCGGTTGTGAAGGCAGCTAGGGTGCGTGGCCAGCGCAGCTCCATTAATACCTGTTCGCTCAGTTCATTGCCGGAATGCGTGCCACTGATGACTGCCAGCAGCTCTTGCCAGGAGATGGCGATACTGCCGCTTGCCAGGCTGAACAGCAGGCTGGCTACGGTCAGCAGCAGCAACAGGGTGAACAGGAGGACCGGCCGCATGATGAATGTTGATCTGTCGGGTTGGGCTGCTAGCGCAGACTGATAACCGGCCAGTCATGATCCCTGGCATGTTGCTCCAGGATTTCATCCGGATCAACGGCCACCGGATGAGTCACTTCGCCCAGCAGTGGCAGGTCGTTATGCGAATCACTGTAGAACCAGCTGTCATCCAGTGATTGCCGGTTTTCTTGCAGCCATCCCGCGAGTTTTTCTACCTTGCCGGCCTGAAAGCAGGGTATGCCACTGACCGCGCCGGTATAGGCGTTATTGATGAGCTCAGGTTCGGTCGCGAGCAGGTGCGCAATACCGTACATGGCGACAATGGGTTCGGTAATAAAGCGGTTGGTTGCGGTGATCACGACCAGTGTGTCGCCCTGATTCCGGTGTTTGTCAATCAGTGCCTGTGCGGCAGGTAGCACGATAGGTGTGATTTTTTCCTGCAGGTAGCGGGCGCGCAGTTGCTGCAGCGTGTCGATATCATGTGCGGCCAGTGGTTGTAACTGGAATTCAAGAAACTCGTGAATATCCAGCTCACCCGCATTGTACTGGTCATAGAAACGCCGGTTTTTGCGTTCATGACTGGCACCGTCGACGATGCCCTGTTCTGCCAGAAAACAGCCCCATAGATAGTCACTGTCACCGGCAATCAGGGTGTTGTCGAGATCAAAAAGTGCAATACCCACAGTTGTTACTCCTGCATAAAAACGTCGCCAAGCATACACGAAAGCATTAAAACGGCGTCACCGTGCATAGCGGTGCGGTTTGCTCCTGCTGTGTAGCTATGGGAGAATGATTCTAATTCGGAAATGCAAGAAGGTATTTGCAAGTGATTGATCCTGATGGTTTTAGGCCAAATGTAGGGATAATACTGTCGAGCCCGGAAGGGCGACTGTTGTGGGCCCGGCGTATCGGTCAGGATGCCTGGCAGTTTCCACAGGGCGGTATGCGTTCCGATGAAACACCGGCAGAAGCGATGTATCGTGAACTGTCGGAAGAGGTCGGTTTGCAGCCGGAGCATGTCGAGGTAATCGGTGCAACCCGTGGCTGGTTACGCTATCGTCTGCCACGTCAGTATATCCGGCGTTCATCCCGACCGGTCTGTATCGGACAAAAACAGGTGTGGTTTCTGTTACGCATGTTGTGTCCGGACCAGACAGTGTGTCTCGATATGAGTGACAAGCCTGAGTTTGATCACTGGCGCTGGGTGGACTACTGGCATCCGCTGAGCGAGGTGGTTGCCTTCAAGCGTAATGTATACCGCAAGGCTCTGGATGAACTGGCGCCGTTACTGTTTCCCGGCGGTGTACCGAAGTCTGCCAAAAAATAGGCATGCTGCCTTCTTCCGGTACTGCCGGAATCCCTGATGTGCTGCTTGCACTGATAATTATTTTTCACCGACCGTCACTGGAACTGTTCTCATGCTCGATACCTTGAGACGAATTATTCAGGAAGTAAATGCCGCGCCCGATCTGGATCGCGCGCTGGATATTATTGTTCGGCGGGTGCGTGAGTCAGTCGCCGTTGACGTGGCTACTGTTTACCTGGTGGATGACGAACAGCAACAGTATGTGCTCAGTGCCACGGAAGGTTTGCGCAAGGATGCCATCGGCAACATCCGCTTCAGTCTGGATGAAGGCCTGGTCGGCGTTGTCGGTCGGCGCGAAGAGCCGCTAAACCTTGAAGACGGGCCGCTGCATCCGCGTTACCGTTTTATTAATGAAACCGGCGAGGCACCCTACCATGGTTTTCTGGGTGTGCCGATCATTCAGCACGGCAAGGTACTTGGTGTGCTGGTTGTCAGGCAGCGCGACAAGCGCAAGTTTGACGAGGAGGAAGAAGCCTTTCTGGTGACGCTGGCGGCACAACTGGCCGGCGCCATCACCCATGCCGGTGCCATTGGCCGGATGTCAGCGGTGGTATCACCCGCACGCATGACAGCGGCGCTCAGTGGCCTGCCAGGTGCGCCCGGTGTTGCCATTGGCCGGGTGATGGTTGTTTACCCGCCTGCAAACCTTGAGGCGATTCCTGATCGTCTGATTGATGATGTCGACAGCGAGATTGCCGAG
>JAOUCV010000145.1 GCA_029859555.1 Gammaproteobacteria bacterium | reverse complement strand
GCCCGATCCAGAGGACTATTCAATGGCACATAAAAAAGCAGGCGGCAGTACCCGTAACGGCCGCGATTCAGAATCGAAACGACTTGGCGTGAAGCGCTATGGTGGTGAGGCCGTACTGGCCGGTAATATTCTGGTACGGCAGCGTGGCACCCGTTTCCATCCCGGCAAGAATGTCGGTTGTGGCAAAGACCATACCCTGTTTGCCAAGAGCGACGGCGTTGTACAGTTTGTACAAAGGGGTGCGAAGAACCGCAAGTATGTAGAAATTGTAGCTGGCTGAGTCTGACAGCAGCCGCTTCCATCAAGCCCCGCCTCTGAGCGGGGTTTTTTGTTTTTGACTGCAACGCAAATGACATCATGAAATTTATTGACGAGGCAACCATTGAGGTACGCGCCGGTGATGGCGGCGGTGGCGCGGTCAGTTTTCGGCGCGAGAAGTATATTCCTTTCGGCGGGCCGGACGGTGGTGACGGTGGTGACGGTGGCAGTGTCTACCTGGAGGCCGACAGTGCGGTAAATACCCTTGTCGATTTTCGCCATTCACGCAAGTTTATTGCCGAGCGCGGTGAAAACGGCAAGGGTCGAAACTGTACCGGAAAGTCGGGCGATGATCTGGTGGTGAAGGTGCCGGTCGGCACGCTGGTGTACGAAGAGGATACCGATGAACTGATCGGAGACCTGGTGCGTGCTGGCCAGCGCCTGATAGTAGCCCGGGGTGGTTTCCATGGTCTCGGTAATGCCCGTTTTAAAAGCTCGACCAACCGTACCCCGCGACAATCAAAGCCCGGCACACCCGGAGAGAAGCGGCACCTGCGACTGGAAATGAAGTTATTGGCGGATGTGGGGCTGCTGGGCATGCCGAATGCCGGCAAGTCGACATTAATAACCGCCGTCTCTTCAGCGCGCCCGAAAGTTGCTGACTATCCCTTTACCACCCTCTATCCAAACCTTGGTGTGGTACGAGCCTCGGCGCATCGCAGTTTTGTCATGGCCGATGTGCCTGGCCTGATTGAGGGTGCGGCGCAGGGGGCCGGTCTCGGTATCCAGTTTCTCAAGCATCTGTCACGTACTCATCTGCTGTTGCACCTGGTCGATATGGGACCAATTGGCGATCCGTTAACGGACGTGGCTACCATCGTGGAAGAATTGCAGGCATTTGATAAAGATATGGCCTTGCGGGAACGCTGGCTGGTACTGAACAAGACGGACCTGCTTCCCGAGGATGAACGTGAACAGCGTTGCCGGGAAGTTGTCGAGGCCTTGCACTGGAGCGGGCCGGTGTTTGAAATATCGGCTCTGGCGCGCAAGGGTACTGATGCACTGGTACATGCGGTGATGGATTTTATCGAGCAGCAGCAGATGACAGGCAACACGCAAGACGGGTAACCTCTGTTTTATAGATAAACGTCAACCTGTGAACACTGGTGTTTTTTAGAGACTATGTCCGAGAAGGTTAAAACAAGTGAATGCAAGCGCTGGGTCGTCAAGATCGGCAGTGCGCTGTTAACCAATGACGGCCAGGGGCTGGCCGGTGAGGCTATTAACGGCTGGGTTGAGCAGATGGCTGCCCTGCAGCAGGCCGGGCATGAAATCCTGCTGGTGTCATCCGGTGCCGTGGCCGAGGGGATGACACGGCTGGGATGGACGCAGCGTCCGCATGCGCTGCATGAATTGCAGGCAGCGGCCGCCGTTGGGCAGATGGGGCTGGTGCAGGCATACGAATCACGTTTCAAGAAATACGGACTGCATACCGCGCAGATATTGCTGACACACGAAGACCTTGCGGACCGGCAACGTTATCTCAATGCACGCAGTACCCTGCAGACCTTGCTGGGGCTGGGTGTGATACCGATCGTTAATGAAAACGATACCGTCACCACTGATGAAATCCGTTTGGGAGACAACGATACCCTGGCCGCGCTGGTTGCCAACCTGGTGGGCGCTGATCTGCTGGTATTGCTGACGGACCAGCAGGGTTTGCTCGACAGCGATCCGCGCATCAATGCGCAGGCGAAGCTGATCCCTGAAGCACAAGCCGGAGACGTGGCACTGGAATCCATGGCGGCAGGCAGAGGTGGCGCACTGGGACGTGGTGGCATGCTCACCAAGGTGAGGGCGGCAGCGCGTGCAGCCCGTTCCGGGGTGTTGACGCTGATTGCATCGGGTAATGAGGAGAATGTGTTGCAGCGGCTGGCCGCGGACGAAGCCCTGGGTACGCGCCTGTATCCGGCCTGTGCCCCCTTTGCTGCCCGCAAGCAATGGCTGGCCGGCCGCTTACAGGTACGCGGACGCCTGTCGCTGGACGAGGGTGCGGTAAACAAGCTGCGCGGTTCCGGCAGCAGTTTGCTGCCTGTAGGTGTGACCCGGGTCGAGGGGGATTTTAAACGCGGCGACCTGGTCGTTTGCCTGGATCCGGCGGGTGATGAAATTGCCCGTGGTCTGGTTAATTACAGCGCCGCGGAATCAGCAAGAATTATTGGTCAGCCGAGCAGTCGCATAGAGGCGTTGCTGGGTTATGTCGATGAGGTAGAGCTGGTGCACCGCGATAACCTGGTGATGACAACCTGAAACGCAGGCACGATTTCCAGCGGGCAATAAAAAAGCCGGTCAGTGACCGGCTTTTTTTGATTTGCTGTGCGGCCTAGAGGCTGCGAATGTGCTTGTTCAGGCGGCTCTTGTGACGGGCTGCCTTGTTGGCATGGATAAGACCCTTGCCGGCGGCATTGTCAATTACCGGTACCGCTGAATCATAAGCCTGCCTGGCCTGATCACGATCGCCAGCTGCAATTGCTGTGATAACTTTCTTGATGGCGGTGCGCATGTTGGATCGCTGACCGGCGTTCTGCTGACGGTGCTTTTCTGCCTGCCGCGCGCGCTTGAGTGCTTGTGCTGAATTGGCCAAAGGAACTGCTCCTGCATTTCTTGATTCGAAAGACGGCGTACTATGCGGATTTCAGTCGGCTTTGTCAATCCTGGACGTGCAGCTTTCGGGGGTTGGCCGGGCGCTAGCGGTGCTGCCAGCAGCAGGGCAGCGTTTGTCGCAGGCTTTGCTGGTAAGCGACTGTTTTAATTGATACCTTTCCTGATCCGATACGATCGTTCCCCTGTTGGCGATAAAGCATTTCTGTCTATGAGTCGTAACTTACTGAAAAATACTGCAATTGTCGGAAGTATGACGCTGGTTTCCCGGATCCTCGGACTGGTCAGGGATATCGTGCTGGCACGCTGGTTTGGTGCCAATGCCGGCATGGATGCGTTTTTTGTCGCCTTCAAGATTCCGAATTTCATGCGCCGGCTGTTCGCTGAAGGTGCGTTTTCGCAGGCCTTCGTGCCCATTATTGCGGAGTACAAGGAACAGCAGGATGCCAGTGCGGTGCAGCAACTGGTCAATCGCGTGGCTGGCACCCTGCTGGGTATCCTGTCGCTGATTACCGTAATCGGGGTGCTGGCAAGCCCGGTACTGGTGGCGATCTTTGCACCCGGATTTCTGTACCGTGATCCGGCGCAGTTTGATTTGGCGGCACAGATGTTACGCATGACCTTTCCCTACCTGTTGCTGGTGTCGCTGGTGGCGTTTGCCGCGGGGATTCTGAATACCTATGGGCGCTTTGCCGCCGCTTCGTTTGCGCCGGTATGGCTGAACGTGGTGATGATTGGTGCGGCTGTCGTGGTATCGCCACAACTGGCACAGCCGGAACTGGCGCTGGCGGCCGGTGTGCTGGTGGCCGGTATTGTGCAGATACTGTTTCTGTTGCCGTCACTGCGACGCATCGGCCTGTTTCCCCGTCCGCAGTGGGGTGCGCGGGATGCGGGTGTGCGGCGCATTATGAAGCTCATGTTGCCGGGAATTATCGGTTCGTCGGTGGCGCAGATTAACCTGTTATTCGATACCCTGATCGCCTCGTTCCTGGTGGCGGGCAGTGTCAGCTGGTTGTACTACTCCGATCGCCTGGTTGAGTTTCCACTGGGTGTGTTTGCCATCGCGCTGTCGACCGTCATCCTGCCGAGCCTGTCACGCAGTCATGCCACGGATTCGCTGGAGGAGTTTTCCCGCACCGTTGACTGGGGGCTGCGGCTGGTATTGCTGGTCGCACTGCCATCGGCCATCGGCCTGTTTATGCTGGCGCGGCCAATGCTGGCGACGCTGTTCAATTATGGTGACTTCAATGCCGGTGACGTCGACATGGCCGGCCTCAGCCTGATGGCTTACACTCTCGGCTTGCCGGCCTTTATGCTGGTGAAAGTGCTGGCGCCGGCGTTTTACTCGCGCAAGGACACCACGACACCGGTACGCATAGCGATTGTTGCGCTGGTCACCAACATGGTGTTGAACCTGGTATTCGTGGTGCCGCTGGTGCTGCTGGGCGTGCCGGGTCCGCATGCCGGACTGGCGCTGGCGACCTCAATAGCCGCCTGGGTGAATGCCGGCCTGCTATACCGTATGCTGAGAAAGCAGCAGGTTTATCTCCCGGAATCAGGCTGGAAACGGTTTTTCCTGCAACTGGGGCTGGCCGGTGTTGCGCTCGGCGCGGTGCTTTTCTGGGGTGTGCAGGGCATGCCGGTGTGGCTGGACTGGAGCGTGTGGTCGCGGGTGTTGTGGTTGTTTGTCTGGATCATGGCCGGCGCAGCGGCCTATTTTATCGCTTTGCAGCTGGTAGGGTTACGGCTCGCAAGTCTCTGGCAGCAGCGGCACAATCAGGGGCAGGGGTCTGCCTGAGACACCCGCTGATGCCTTATACTTGCATGTTTACCTCTGAGGTCAGTCCTGTCTGATGGAGCTGGTTCGCGGTTTATACAACTTACGTCCCGAACACCGGGGTTGTGCAGCTACCATCGGTAACTTTGATGGCGTGCACCTCGGCCATCAATCTGTGCTGGCGCGACTGGTGGAGCAGGGCCGGGAACTGCAATTGCCGGTGACGCTGGTTACGTTTGAACCGCAGCCGCGTGAATACTTTGCGACGCACGTTGCGCCATCGCGACTGACACGCTTTCGGGAGAAGCTGGAAGCACTGCAGCACTGTGGTATTGACCGGGTTGTGTGTCTGCGTTTTGATGAGCGACTGGCAAACCTTGAGCCGCATCAGTTTATACAGCGAATACTGCTGGATGGTCTCGATGTAAAGTACCTGGTTGTGGGTGATGATTTTCGCTTCGGCAAGGCACGCAGCGGCAATTTTGAAATGCTGCAGGCGGCCGGGCACAAGCATGATTTCCCGGTACACAACATGCACACGTTTTGTGTGGGTCCCGAGCGCGTCAGCAGCACGCGTATCCGCGAGGCGCTGCAACAGGGTGATCTGTCTGCGGCTGCCGCGATGCTGGGGCGGCCCTACTGGATGAGTGGCCGGGTCGCGCATGGTGACAAGCGCGGCCGCAGCATCGGTTATCCGACCGCCAATATTTTTCTGCATCGCAACTCGGTGCCGGTGGCCGGTGTGTTTGCCGTGGAGATGAACGGCATAGATGAGCAAGCGCTGCACGGAGTGGCAAATGTCGGTAACCGGCCGACCGTTGGTGGCAACCGCTCTTTACTGGAGGTGCACCTGTTCGATTTTGATCGGGAAATTTACGGTCGCCATGTGCAGGTGAGTTTTCTGAAAAAACTGCGTGCGGAGCAGAAATTTGATTCATTCGATATATTGAAACAGCAGATTCACAAGGATGCGCAACAGGCGCGGGATTTCTTCAGCCAGGTGCAGGCCTGATTCGATGAGCCTGTAGGCAAATATAACCGGGATTACAGCTATTAATTACTTCGCGCCCTGTGCGCACTTATTGACCCTGACGGTAACTGGATAAATGACTGATTACAAAGACACACTGAATCTTCCCAAAACAGCCTTCCCGATGAAGGGCAATTTGCCGAATCGTGAACCCGAGATGCTGAAGCGCTGGGATGACATGAACATCTACGGGCAGATGCGCCGTATCGGCGAACAGCGGCCACGGTTTGTACTGCACGACGGCCCGCCCTATGCCAATGGCGAAATTCATATTGGTCATGCCGTCAACAAGGTGTTGAAAGATATTATCGTC
>JAOUCV010000143.1 GCA_029859555.1 Gammaproteobacteria bacterium | reverse complement strand
CCTGGCCAACGACCTGTTTGATAATGCGCGTCCCTTCCCGCTGCAGGCGGACCATGCCAAGCCCTATTTCAGGCTCGATACAGACAGGCAACTGCTGCTGAAAAACACCCCGGTGCCGCTGGCGGCTAAATCCGCTGCCGCTCGCAACACCGGCCTGGCCGATGTGGCCCTGGGGGATGAGAAACCGTCACCCCCGCTGCTCACCCGCACGCTGGGCCAGCTGCGTATTGCACGTCGCCTGGGCATTTTCCAGCAACCGGGCCGCCTCGATGAAGGTATGCTTGAGGCACGCTTCGATCACTATATAGCCTTGTTCCTCGCCCTGACGGATGCACTGGCGGACAGCAGCCGCGAACTGGGTGCTGAACTGGTTATTGCCCTGCTCCCCGGCGCGTCGTTTATCAATCAACCGGAGAGCCTGTCCGCAGGCTACCAGGCGTTACTGCGCAAGCAGCTGGTGGCCGGGCTTGCTGAACGGCCAGCCACCCAGGTGATTGATCTGGCGTCCATGCTTGCTGCCGCCGACAACCACAGCCAGCCATGGTACTTTCCCAATGAAGGTCATCTGACCCCGCAGGGTCATCAGCTTGTCGCGCAGTTACTCCACGAAAAACTGCACAGCCTATGGGCAGCAGCGGATGACAGGCAATAAATAGAGATGGCATACAGGAAGCGTAACCCGCGCCTCCCTGATCCGCTTTCCCCGAGGTGCTGCAGAATCTTCCTGATAAGCCACCCGCGGATCTCCACTGCTGGTGACCACCTTTACCCTGCCGCTGCGCCCGGCTCATTGCCGCGAATACCAACCCCGGCCAATTCCGGTGGCCATCACATGAGCGCGCTAAAACAGTTGCACCTATCAGCATGCGCAACAATTCGTCACCGACAGATTCCCGCATTTGCATTGAAACACGCCGGAGAATAGCAAGTTATGGCACCTCCGCCAGCCATAAAGTCGGGGCAGGCCCTCGACGTTGCAATTTGCATTGCAGTTTGCGATTTTAACGTCTCAAGCCGTCCAGCCGCGCGGCGCAACAGGGAATGCAGGCCCTCACTCCAGCCAGATTTAACTGTTATTTCATATTTACTTCAGCGCCTTATACTTATTAAGCCGGTATTACGGCCGGGTTGTGGGTGTATTGGCCTCATATTTGCTTTTGTACACGACTATCATGGTATGGAAGGAAAAAGGCATGAAAACACAAGCTGCACTGCAAACAATCAGGAAACGTCTGGGCAAGCGTAGCGGAGCGTTCGCGCTTCTCTGGATCGTGCTATTCAGTCACACAAATGCCATTGCGAACACAACCGCGGCAGCCGCACCCGGCAACACGCTGACATTTGGCATAGTGCCGCAGCAATCAGCAGCCAAACTGGCGCGTCTCTGGACACCGGTGTTTGAGCAACTCTCCTTGACGACCGGTTATCGCATCGAGTTCAAGACCGCACCGAACATCCCGGAGTTTGAGCGACGCCTGGCTGCCGGTATGTACGACATGGCCTACATGAATCCCTACCACTACACGACGTTCCACCGGCAACCGGGCTACCAGGCCTTTGCCAGGGCAAAAGACAAGCAGCTGAAAGGTATTGTCGTGGTCCGGGCGGACAGCCCGTACCAGGACATGACCGAACTGGCAGACCAGACCCTCGCCTTCCCCTCCCCGGCCGCGTTTGCCGCCAGCATCGTCACGCGCGCCTACCTGCAAAACCACGCGATACCGTTTCAGCCAAAATACGTGTCCTCGCATGACTCGGTGTATCGCAGTGTCGCCAAGGGTATCTACCCCGCCGGTGGCGGCGTGATGCGCACCTTCAACAACGCCGAAGATGACATCCGCGAGCAACTGCGCGTCCTCTGGGTCTCGCCGGGCTACACACCACACGCCTTTGCCGCTCACCCGCGGCTGGACAGTTCGGCGGTCGACACCATCCAGGCGGCCATGGTGCAGCTGGACCAGACGGAGACCGGCAGAACGCTGCTTGGCAATCTCAAGTTCAAGGGCATCACGCCCGCCAGCGACGCGGAATGGGACGACATTCGCGCCATGAACCTGCAGCTGCTGGACCAGCTGCTGGAACCCTCGCCCTAGCGCTGCCGGCAGACAACCCTGCACGATGTCATTCCGTCTCAAGACCATTATCGGCATAGCCCTGATCGAGGCTATGCTGCTGCTTGTCCTGATCTGGACAGGTATCAACTACCTGCGCACATCCAGTGAAGAGGAACTCATCAAGCGGGCATCCTCAACCCTGACGCTGTTGTTACGTGCCTCTCGGGATGCAGTCCTGTCGAACGACCTCGCCACCCTGGAAGACCTCGTGCTCGAGGCGATCAAGATGCCGGAACTGGATTACGTACGCATACTGGACGGCCGCAGCCGGGTGCTGGCAGAGGCCCGCAACAGCTCCCACCTCGACTTGCCGTTCAGTGAGGACCTCAGCTACGAGAAAGTTGACGATGGCGTGTTCGACAGCGCAATCGACATCACCGAGAGCAACTCGCACTACGGCCGCATCGAGATCGGGCTTGCAACCGGGCATATAGAGAACATCATCAGCGCGGCCATAAAGAATGCCAGTGCTATCGCACTGCTGGAGATGGCGCTGGTTGCACTGTTTTCGCTGGCGCTCGGCACCTACCTGACACGCCAGCTGTACAGTCTGACGCAGGCCGCCAACAGGATTGCCAGCGGCGACATTGGACACCAGGTCGACATCCTGGGCAGCGACGAACTGGCACAGACTGCAAAGGCATTCAACCACATGTCCCGCGAACTGAAACTGGACAAGGAGAAGCAGCATGCCATTCTGCGATCCTCCCTCGACAGCATCATCTCCATGGATGCGGATGGCCGTATCATCGAGTTCAACAAGGCGGCCGAAGCAGCATTCGGCTATCGCAGGGAAGAGATTATCGGCAAACCGATGATGGATATGATCATCCCGCCGAGGCTGCATGAGAGTCACAGGCAAGGCATGGCGCATTACCTGGAAACCGGTGAAGGCCCGATTATGGACCAGCGCGTGCAGGTGTCGGCAATGCGCGCCAGTGGCGAGGAGTTCCCGGTGGAGCTGGCGGTCACTGCTGTCGACATAGATAACAAAAAACTCTTCATAGCCTACATGCGCGACATTACCGAACGTATCGAGAACGAAAACATCATGAAACAGGCCAAGGAAGCGGCCGAGGCCGCCGCCGAGGCAAAAACCCGCTTTCTTGCCAGCATGAGCCACGAAGTCCGCACCCCGCTGAATTCCCTGCTCGGCTTTCTCGGCCTGTTGAATGAACAGCAAAATATGACAGCTGAACAGCTTACCTGGATCAGGACGGCGCAGCAGTCCGGTGCCTCGCTGCTGCACCTGATCAACGAAACCCTGGACTTTTCCAAGATCGAAGCCGGCAAAATGGAACTGGAACAACATGATTTTGACCTGCGTGAACTGGTCAATGACACCGTCGACACCCTGGCTGTACAAGCCGGGGAAAAGGCTGTGGGTCTGGACGCCGAAATCGACACGGCAGTGCCGGCATTCATCCGGGAAGATACCGGCAGACTCAGGCAGGTCCTCCTCAACCTGCTGGGCAACGCCATCAAGTTCACGGACACCGGCAGCATCAGGCTCTCGGTCGGAGTATGCGAACATGACAGCCTGCCCCACCTGCATTTCGAGGTAACCGATACCGGCAGAGGCATAGCGGATACCGCACGTGAATCGATCTTCTGCGAGTTCACCCAACTGCCGCAATCCGGCAAACCGGTCTCCGGAAGCGGTCTTGGCCTGCCCATCAGCAAGCGTCTGGTGGAACTAATGGGCGGTCGCCTGGATTTTGAGAGCAAGGAGAACCTGGGCAGCCGTTTCTGGTTCGAAATCCCGCTGCACACCGGAGAACGGCAGGCACCGGCCACCGGGCCGGAAAAACTCGACCAGCCACCCGCCCGGCTGAAAGGGCGCATCCTGCTCGCTGACGACAGCGAGGCAAACAAGATGGTTGCCAACGCGATGCTGCGGGAGTCGGGGTGCACCGTGGACAATGTCAACAATGGACTGGAGGCCGTTGAGGCGGTAAGGACACTACCCTACGACCTCGTCCTCATGGACATCTCGATGCCGAAAATGGACGGTCTGGAGGCGACCAGCGCCATCCGCAAGCTGCCAGGCAGCAAAGGCGCCATCCCGATTGTCGCCATGACGGCGCATGCCATCGTGGGTGATCGGGAAAACTTCATCCATGCCGGCATGAATGACTACATATCAAAACCAGTTACAAAACACCGCCTGTATGAAATACTGAAGCAGTGGCTGCCCCGGGAACAGAGCGAAATGTCAAACGAAGCGCAGGCAAGTGAACAAACCGCACAGTCACCGGTCCTGGATACCCGGGTATTCGAGCAACTTGCCCGTGACACCAGCGTGGAAATCGTACCGAAGATGCTCGCCGCATTCTGCAGGGAGACGCATTCCCGCATCGAAATTCTGCGACAGATCAGCGCACACGGGACCACCGATTTCAAGCAACTGCAGCACGAGGCGCATACCCTGAAATCGAGTGCCGCCACCTTTGGTGCAACCGAGCTGAACCAAATCGCAGCCGCAGCGGAACTGGCATGCCGCAATGGCGACTTCGAAAACGCCAGCGGCATGCTGGACGCACTCATCGATAGCGGCAAACGTGCATTGCAGGCGATCGAGAGGCACCTCGCAAGTACGGCTAGCAGTGATGAACAAACAACGGCAGCAAGTCCATGACATCAGTCATATCACGAGCAGCAACTCTCAAGGAATCACGATGAACAAAGTCCAAGCAAATGTCCTGCTAGTCGAGGACAGCCTGTCACTTGCAACTGCCTACATGGAGTACCTGGCAAAACAGCCTTGCAATATCACCCATGTCATGACCGGCCAGGAGGCACTCGAGGCCATTGATGCGCAGGCACCCAACGTGGTGCTGCTGGACCTGGAACTGCCCGACATTAATGGCCGTGAAATACTGGAACACATCAGGGAACAGGCGATCCCGACGGCTGTCATCATCATCACCTCACATGGCTCGGTGGATATCGCGGTAGACGTGATGCGCGCCGGCGCCATCGACTTCCTGGAGAAACCGTTCACCGCGGACCGCCTCAACGTCACCCTGGAAAACGCCCTCAGGCGACAGGATCTTGAGGAATTCGTCGACCTGCACCGGCGCGAGCATTACCACGGCTTTGTCGGCGCCTCGCTGCCGATGCAAACGGTCTACCACATCATCGACAGCGCCGCCTCGAGCAAGGCAACGGTATTCATCACCGGCGAGAGCGGCACCGGCAAGGAGGTTTGCGCCCAGGCCATCCATGACGCAAGCCCGCGCCATGACAAACCCTTCGTGGCACTCAACTGTGCTGCGATCCCGAAGGATCTCATGGAAAGCGAGATCTTCGGCCATACCAGGGGCGCCTTTACCGGCGCCGTCAGTGCCCGCGAAGGCGCTGCCGCCCGTGCCGATAACGGCACACTGTTCCTCGACGAGATCTGCGAAATGGACATGGACCTGCAGAGCAAGTTGCTGCGCTTCATCCAGACATCCACTTTCCAGAAGGTGGGCAGCAACACCCTGCAGTCCGTGGATGTCCGCTTTGTCTGTGCCACCAACCGTGACCCGATGGAGGAAGTCAGGGCCGGACGCTTCCGTGAAGACCTGTATTACCGGCTGCACGTCATTCCGGTCGACCTGCCGCCGCTGCGGCAACGCGAGGATGATGTAATCCTTATCGCACACCACCTGCTGGAAACCTACACACGCGAGGAGAACAAACATTTCGAACGCTTCACCCCGGAGACCGAATCCATTCTGCGTACCTTCGAGTGGCCCGGCAATGTCCGGCAACTGCAGAATGTGATCCGCAACATCGTGGTTCTCAACGACCAGGACATCGTCACACCGTCGATGCTGCCACCGCCACTGAGCGAGATCAGTGCCTCAATGCCGACATTGTCCACCCAGAGCGAATCGCTGTCCGGCGAAATCCCGCTAGCATCCGGCAGTACCGATAGCATGACATTCCAGCCACTCTGG
>JAOUCV010000142.1 GCA_029859555.1 Gammaproteobacteria bacterium | reverse complement strand
ACCCGCCGCCGATCCTTTTACCATCGGCAGATGACAGTCGTGTGCCGTGTCGCTCGCTTACCGCTGTAACTCGTTGTCCCGGTAATGAGCGTCCATCCAGCAACGCGGTAGTGCTTCCCCGGAAGGAAAGGCAAGTTCACCCTTGTTGAAGGTTTCCGGATCCTGCGGCTCCTCACCACGCTGGTAGCGGCCGATCAGACTGCTGCAGAATGGATCAAACAGGTCCTTAATAGTCAGGATCTCAACAAGGTCATCACTGCTTTTGTGTTTCAAAAACATGCTGTCCTCCTTTTGGTTCTCAAGCCTTTTACCCGCCGCAATTTGTTTGCAGACGCCTCCTGTTATTAAGTATAGACGTAAAAATCCGCCTGCAATCGAAATTTATGGTCCAATAACAGGGAGGATAAGCAGTGATGCGGGTGAGGGGCCCGGGGGTATGGTTTTTGAGATAACAACAGTCGCCGGTGATGCGCGCAGCCTGAGCCGTTCAGTACTGCAGATTATTGCGCTGCTGGATCTTTACCAGGCAGAACTGGCGCGGCTGCTGCATCTGAGGTGCGGTGATATCGGCGAGTTGGCATCCGGTCAAAGCTGTCTTGAGCCGGGAACCGTGGCCTGGGAGCAGGCGCTGTTGCTGGTGCGTTTTTACCGCGCCCTGTATGCCAGGACAAATGGCGACGGTGTGGCCATGCGGCACTGGCTGCGGGTTGAGCACAAGGACCTGGGTGGCGTGCCGCACTTGTTGATGGTGGATGATGACCGTTTGTCTGCAGTGGTTGCTTACCTGGAACGATGTGCGAGGCCGGCAGGTGCTCCGTAGCCGGTAGCTCAGGTTGCAACCAGTACACGCAGCGCATCAAGGCGCAGGGTCGCCGAGTCCAGTGCGGTCATGACCGCTTCCTGCTGCAGTTCCAGAAACCCGGTTTCCTCCGCGCGCACATTGGGATTGACCTGCGCCAGCGCGGCAAGACGTTCAATCTCTCTTCCCAGTATCTGCTGTGCCTGCTGACGTGCCACCGCCAGCAAGGCCGGTGTCTGTTTGTTGGCAAGTGCTTCGCTGGTGTCGATCATGTCGCGCAGTAAATCAGTATAGCCGCGAATAATTCTCACCGCGGTGTCGCTCTTTATGGTTTCCCTGAGAGAGCTGATCAGTTCGTGCGACAGGGAATTGCCGAGGTCTTTGCCACGCTGGTCTGTGACTATACGGATTATGCCGGTTGGCAGGTAACGACTGGTTTGCAGTACATCGCTGGAAACACTGTCGAGTATATACAGACATTCCAGCAGCAGCGTGCCGGGCTTGACGGCTGCGTTCCTGATGGTCGACATGGCGCAGTTGCCGGTCTCGTTACTCAGGACCATGTCGATGGCACCGGTTAACAGCGGGTGTTCCCAGCTGATAAATTCCTGATCCTCATTAGCCAGTGCGATATCACGTTCGCAGGTAAACGTCATACCCCCGTCACGCAGACCGGGAAAGCTGCCCATGTGCATGTGTTCACCGGGTTGCAGAATATAGCTGCCGGTGGAGTGGGGCTCCATGTCGATGTCATAGCAGTCACATACCTGCTCCAGGTAGCTGAACAGGTGCTGATCCTGGTCCAGCTGTTGCGCGCGCTCCTTGAGCTTGCGCGCAGCCGCCGGGCGACAGGAGCTGTATTCCAGCAGGCGGTCACGACCGCGGTGCAGGGCATCATTGAGCGACTGGTTCAGTTCGCGGCTGGTGTCGAACAGTGCAGCCGTCTGCTGCGGTGTCCGGATGGCCTTCAGTAATTGTGCCTCGACAGCTGTATACACGGTTTGTCCGGCCGGACAGATGTGTTCAAAGGCACCGAGTCCCTGCTGGTACCACTGATGCATGACAGCCTGTGCCGAATGCTGCAGCCAGGGAACATGGATACGGATGGTTTCGGTCTGCCCGATCCGGTCGAGGCGTCCGATGCGTTGTTCCAGCAGGTCGGGATTCAGTGGCAGGTCAAACAGAATCAGGTGATGCGCAAACTGGAAATTACGACCCTCACTGCCAATCTCAGAACAGATCAGTACCTGTGTACCGTACTCCCGGTCGGCGAAGTAGGCCGCGGAGCGGTCGCGCTCGATGATGCTCAGTCCCTCGTGAAACACGGCGGCATGAATGCCTTGCCGGCTGTGCATCCACTCGGCAAGATCCATCGCGGTTTCGGCGCTGGCAGTAATGACCAGCACCTTGGCAGGACGTAACTCCCTGAGCTGGTCAACCAGCCAGGGCACCCGCGGATCAAGTTGTGTCCAGTGGCTGTCGGCGCTAGCGGATTTTGACTGGTAGAGTAATTCCGGGCATAACAACAGCCCCGACTCGATAGCCATATCGGTCTGTGCGTGTTCAAGCAGTTCGGCATAGGCATCCGGCAAGGGCAACGGGTAACTGTGCAGTTGCCGGTCAGGAAAGCCTTTTACCGCGCTACGCGTGTTCCTGAACAACACCCGGCCGGTACCGTGGCGGTCAAGCAATTGCTCAACCAGCCGGGTGCGCGCGGCAGATTTCTCGCTGCCATGCGTGTCCGGGTTCTGTATCGTCGACAGTAGCTGGCTGTCTTCACGGGTGTCCAGCAAGGCAAGCAGCTGTTTGTTGTCTTTGTCAGTCAGTGGCTGCTCTTCAAGTAGCAATTTAACGGCAGCTGCAACTGGTTCATAGGATTTTTCTTCCTCGAGGAAACTGTCAAAGTCGTGGAAGCGGTCCGGGTCGAGCAAGCGCAGACGTGCAAAGTGACTTTCCTTGCCGAGTTGCTCAGGTGTGGCGGTGAGCAGCAGAACGCCACGCGTTTCCTGTGCCAGCGCTTCAATGAGCAGGTATTCGGGACTGGCTTGAGCGGGTGACCACTGCAGATGGTGTGCTTCGTCGACCACCAGCAGGTCCCAGTCGCCGGCAACAGCCTGCTGGTGACGTTCGGGATGTTCAGCCAGAAATTCCAGTGTGCACAGCACCTGTTGTTCGGCGTGAAACGGGTTCAGTTGCCCGGTGCTTTCAGTAATGCCAAGGGCGCGTTCTTCATCAAACAAGCTGAACGCAAGGTTGAAACGTCGCAGCATTTCAACCAGCCACTGGTGCAACAGCGTTTCCGGTACAACAATGAGGATACGTCTGGCCCGCTCGGTCAGTAGTTGCTGGTGCAGGATCAGGCCGGCTTCAATGGTCTTGCCGAGTCCGACTTCGTCGGCGAGTAATACCCGTGGCGCGTAACGACTGGCCACTTCGTGCGCAATGTACAGCTGATGTGGAATCAGGGCAGTCCGCCCGCCGGTCAGTCCGCGCAGGTCGGAATGTGCAAGGCGATTTACCTGTTGCAGGGTCTGGTAACGCAGTTCAAACCAGCGGTCATTATCAACCTGCCCGGTGAACAGCCGCTCTGCCGGGCGATTCAGCTTCAGGTGACTGTCGAGCTGGCCTTCAGGCAGTTCGGTATGCTGCCGGTCTTCGCTGTTTCCAGAATAGGTCAGCAGGCCATCCTGCTCATCGACCTGTTCGACCTTGAGTGACCAGCCTTCATGGCTGCGTACGGTATCGCCGGCTGAGAAAATCACGCGTGTTAGCGGGGCGGTTTGCTTGGAATAGGTGCGGGTTTCACCGGTAGCCATGAATACCAGCGTGACAGTGCGCAACTCGACCGTCAGTACGGTGCCGAGTCCCATCTGCAACTCGGCATAATTAACCCAGCGTTGTCCGGGTATGAAATTGCTCACGCGATTATCCAGCTGTGACGAAAAGGAGCGATATCTTAGAGTATCCGGACAGAAAAATCCTGTGGTGATTATGGCTGGATGCCATGCGGTTATCGTGAAATCAAAGATTTACGGTTAAACTCGGATATATGAGCGAGACGGCTGTCGAGAAGATTGTTACTGCCTACCTGGACGCCCTGGAAAACAGGGATTTTGAACGGCTGCGCAGCTTTCTGTCTGATACCGGGTTTTCCTATCGCAGCCCTGTGTCCAAAGCCGACAATGCGGATGATTGCACCCTTATTATTTCCAGGGTCGGTCCTATTATCGAGAAGATAGAGCGTGTCAGAACCTTTGTTGACGGCGATGATGTCTGCAGTATTCTCAGGTTCAGAACGACCATGGACAGCCTCAAGGAAGTGCCTGTAGTCCAGTTGACCTCTGTGGTGAATGGAAAAATTGTTGCCATTGAGATATTTTTTGATGCCAGTGAATACAACAAAATGTTTGAGTTCGAATCCTGAGGGGCTGATGCAGATATAGTTACCGTCGCATTCAAGTCGAAATTGTATCGGGGATGAACCCGTGGCAAGCAACCGGGCCAGAGCCGTTATATTCGCAGCTATTGCCAGATCCCGGGTGTCACTTCCACGTTTGATTCATTGTCAGCTATCCAGATGTCGCCATCCTGGATGGTTGCCTGCAGTTGCATGTTACGCTGTGCCAGTTGTGCCAGTGCCTTGCTTTTTTCTGCCGGAATATTCAGCACGGCCAGGTTTTTGATGTTCGCCAGCGCAGCGCTGTTTTGTTGCCACCAGATGCCGGCGCTGTTACCACTGTAGCAGTAGACCAGCACCTGTTGTGACCGCCCGCAGGCCTTGCGGAGGCGTTTTTCATCCGGTTGACCCAGCTCAATCCAGTGCTCGATGACACCAGTCAGGTCCTTTTGCCAGAGGTCAGGTTCATCGCTGCTCGAGAGTCCGCGGGTAAATGTCAGTGTATCGCTCGCATGGCGCGCAAAGGCCAGTATCCGCAGCATCATGCGCTCGTCAGTTTCAGACGGGTGGCGTGCGAGTGTGAGTGAGTGCTCCCTGTAGTAGTTGCGATCCATGTCGACGACCTGCAGATCGGCCTTGAAGATCGTTGCCTTGGCTGCCATCGGGAAGGGTTGCTAATCAGGTGCGATTATTGAGCTTGTCAGCTATGCAAAGCGTGCCTGCAGATACGCAATAATGTCGGAGGACTCATACATCCAGGTAGCATCGCCGGCATCGTCGGTAATTTTGAGGCAGGGAACCTTTACAGTGCCGCCGCCGGCCAGTAGTTCCTGGCGGCTGGTTTCCTGGCGCATGGCATCGCGGGTTTCGATATTGAGTGACAGGCGTTTGATCGCCCGTCGGGCCTTGATACAAAAGGGACACATCCTGAATTCATACAGCACCAGCTTGTCGGTACTGGCGTCGATCTGCTGCTGTACTGCCGGGTCGCGGACGATGCCACGGGGTGAGGTGAGCGTGTCCCAGAGCAGCATGATCGGACCGATAATATACTGCGCAGTCTTGAAAAAATATTTGAAAAACAGTCTCATGTAATAATTACCAAAATTATCAAGGGCAGCAGACCTGGATGTCACTGGCCCGATCCGGTGGTAGAGCGGCGTAGTGTGCCATATTCGGGTGTTCATCATAAGATGTATGCAGCAATTTCAGCTGCCATTCTGTTTTCGAACAGTCAGCGGCGCGAGTCTTCCCGATCGCAATCTGTGCTATGTAGCATTCCTGAAAACCCTGTCGATACCGGGGGGAATGAACGTCACAATCCGGTTGCTGTATGTTTCGGGTAGTGGCCGTTAGAATGTGCATCGCTAAACCGAGGTCAACAGTAATGAAATGGCTGGACAAAATTCCTTATATTGTTATTACGCCGCTGGCAATCTTTCTTGCACTGGCACCGTTTTCACCGGAGCCGCATCTTTGGGAAAAACTTAAAATGCTGGTTGCTGGCACGCTGGTCAGGCCGGTGGATATCTTCGATTTGTTCCTGCACAGCACACCTTTGCTGATCCTGTTGCTGAAATTACTCTTCACTGTTCGCAGTCAAGCGGGCAGCGACTGAGCCGTTCTGTAGCGGCACTTTTCCGCCTTTGCCATAAATTCATGGCAAATCCTGTATTTTCCGGGTTTCGTGTGTCCGCCCTAAGTGCCTGAGAACTAATATGATGAATGGTCGCTTGTGTCGGCTGTTATCAGGGCAATGCTTGTTATTCAGCAGCGCAAAGCCAGATATGGGATAATGCCCGGCTAATTGCCGCAGGACGGCCATCAAAAGTACCGGGATACCGGGTTCGGAGCAGATACGTGATTACCA
>JAOUCV010000141.1 GCA_029859555.1 Gammaproteobacteria bacterium | reverse complement strand
ATACCGTTTCTGCGCTTGCTGCGCTGCGTGAAACACTGACGCCGCGCGAAGTGAAGCATCTCGAGGCAGAAGCCTGGGAAGACTTCCTGGATATGTGTATCGGCCAGTGTGGTATCTGGGTGGGTGAGAACATCGAGCCGGAGAAGAAGAATTCCGAGCTGATGCCGACCGAACCCTACCTGCTGGGCTCACACTCCGGTTGCTGCGGCATCTGGGTATCCGGCCCGACTGATGTTGGTGCTCCAACCGATGAAGCTTACAGCGAAGGTATTCCCGAGCACCTGCCGAAGGGCTGGAACTGGGGTTACCGTGCCATGACCACTGTTACCGGTCTGTGGACAGCTGGCGACGGTGTTGGTGCTTCCGGTCACAAGTTCTCCTCCGGTTCACATGCTGAAGGTCGTATGGCTGCCAAGGCAATGGTCAAGTACTGCCTCGACAACAAGGATCTGAAACCCGAGCTGGATACCCCTGTAGAAGATCTGGTTTCTGAAATCTATCAGCCGGTCCGTAACTACATGGAGTTCAAGGACTACTCAACAGCCATCGATATCAACCCGAACTACATTACGCCGAAGATGCTGCAGTTTCGCCTGCAGAAGATCATGGACGAATATGTGGCCGGTGTTGCGACTTACTACACCACCAACGCCCACATGATGGAAGTTGCCGGTGAGAAGATCGACATGCTCAAGGAAGATGCCGAGAAGATGCGTGCCAAGGACCTGCATGAACTGCTGCGTGCCTGGGAGAACTACCACCGCATCATCACAGCTGAAGCCCATCTGAAGCACATCGAGTTCCGTCAGGAATCCCGTTACCCGGGTTTCTACTACCGCATGGACAAGAACTTTGTCGATGAGGATAACTGGAAGTGCTTTGTCAACTCTGTGTATGACAAGGAAACCAAGAAGTGGACCTGCTTCAAGCGTGCCCATGTTGATCTGGTCGACAAGTCAAAACTGTTCAAGTAAGACTGGCAGTTGTATGATCTAGGAGTCCGGGTGCCTTGTGGTGCCCGGACTTTTTTTTTGAAGGTATAAAATGAACCTGTAGGAGCGCTTCGCTAGCGCGATTGGCTTGTAAAACATGATCGCGCTAGCGAAGCGCTCCTACAGGTTGTTTTGAGTATTCTGTTTTGAGGTAACCCTGATGTCTGACGATAAAAAACTGATCGATGATTCCCCGATACCGGATACCCCGGTTTTACCCAATCAGCTTGCGGGCGATGCGGTTATCCAGTTTCGCTGTCACAAGGACATCGACTGTTTCAATGCCTGCTGCAAGAACATCGATATCATGCTGACCCCATATGACATCCTGCGCCTGAAAAAGCGTCTCGGTATCACATCAACCGAGTTTCTCAGGGAGTACACCGAACCCTTCGAGTTCGGCAGGGGCAGTGTCGGTGGCGTCAAGTACAAGCCGAAAGAAGGCACTAACGAATGCCAGTTTGTCACCACGGAAGGCTGCAGCGTCTACGAAGATCGCCCGACTGCATGCCGCTATTATCCGGTTGGACTGCTGTCGACACGCCGCCAGGACGAGAACTTTGACCGTGCCTCCTACGCACTGGTACAGGAAGATCACTGCCACGGTCATTTTGAAGACCGCAAGCTTACTATTGATGAGTATCGTGAGGAGCAGGGGCTGGAAGATTATGATGAGCATGGCCGCGCCTGGCGCCAGCTGATCCTGAAGGTGAAATCTGCCGGTCCGGCAATCGGTAACATGTCAAAAACCAGCCTGAAATTTTTCTTCATGGCCTGCTATGACATGGATCGTTTCCGTGAATTCGTCCGCAGTGCCGGTTTTGCCACCACCTATGATCTCGACCAGGAGACCATGGACGAGATGCTTGCCGATGATATGGCGTTGCTGCGTTTCGGCGATCGTATGATCCGACAAATCATGTACGGTGAGGAGACGATTGCGCTGAAGGGCGATGCGCTGGACCGGCATCTGGAGCGTCGGGGTGACCGTGAATCTGTGTCACATGAGAATGTGGAGCGGCCGAGTATGGCGGCCTATGAAATGCCCGTTGATGGCGAAGAAGAGAAAAAAAACAAGTAGGACAGTAAGTTGATTCACAAAGAATAGCTTTCTTGATTCGGCACAGACAGTGCTTTGCGCTACCTATAAAATGGTCGGTCGCACAGGTTCATTTAGCAATGAAGATTTCATTAAGGACAAGAAATTATGCATTAGTACCAAGCAGGCGTGGAGGATTATCGCGAAAAACTGCTGGATACCAGGCATATTCAGGATACTCAATCTTAACCTAGAGGAATAATGAAATCAGTGAAGAGCTGAAAGGCAAAGAACGATATAAATTGGACTTCCCCCAGAACAGTAGACACGCTCCAGCCTCATTTTGAGGCACTTTCAAATACCTCGGGACTGACGCCGCCCAGATGACTGTGTCGGCGAGTACGATTGTAGAACATCTCGATGTAATCGAAGACATCGGCGCGGGCCAAATCACGTGTTTTGTAGATACGCTTCTTGATGCGCTCCTTTTTCAGGCTACTGAAGAAGGATTCAGCGACCGCATTGTCCCGGCAGTTACCACGACGACTCATGCTGGGCTCCAGGTTGTTGGTTTCATCGACCGGCCAACGACCTTACGCGAGTAGAGATCGACAACCACGGCCAGATATAGCCAGCCTTGCCAGGTGCACTGTAGGTGATGTCAGTTACCCGGGCGGTATCTGGCTGTTCAACAGTAAATTCACGCTGTAGCTTATTGGGTGCAATAATCGACGGGCGTCCGGCGATAGCACGCGGTGCCTTGTAACCGCGTAGGGCCTTTATTTTATGGGTTCTCATGATGCGGGCCACTCGATGCTTGCCACAGGCCTCACCCGCTTCCCGCAGGTCCAGCAAGACGCGTGGCGCGCCATAGACACCACCACTGGCCGCATACGATGCGCGAATGAGACCCAGTAACCGTGTATTTTCAATGGCCCGATCAGACAGTGGTTTGTGCAGCCATTGATAAAATCCGCTGCGCGACACACGCAGTACCCGACACATGGTTGCAATTCCAAATTCATGTCGATGGTCATTTATAAACCGGTACTTTACTCGGGCTCCCTTGCAAAGTACCTTGCGGCCTTTTTTAGAATGTCACGCTCTTCTTCCATGCGACGCAACTGGGCTCGTAGCCTGAGCACTTCGCTCTTGGCCTCGACCAATTCAGCTGCATGCTGCTCTGTTTTGTTCGGCTTAACCGCATTAACCCATTTGTACAGGCTGTGACTGGATACCCCCAGACGCTCTGATACCTCAGCGACTGAATGACCGCGTTCGATGATCTGACGGACGGCTTCGTCCTTGAATTCTGGTGTATAACGTTGACTGCTTATTGGTCTTCCTCCTATGCTCGAATTATAAGCCGGAGGTGTCTACCATAGCGGGGGAAGTCCAGACGGTGATAGCGGCGGCACGCAATTGTCGGCAGAGGGCCGGATTTTCTCCTGTTATCTGGGCTGAATGCCGATTTCGTGGTCAGGATAAGCTGCGCCAGGCAGACAGTCTGTACTTTAACTATCCTGTTTGTTGATGCTTTCCAGCTGGTTCCAGTGCAATCCTGTCGTCCTTGAAAAACGCTTCAGCGCGTTGTCTAATGCAGGAGAACCTGTTGTCAGGCGTATAGCAGCCATGTGTCATACATGCATAGAGGAGCAGATTGATGAGTTACAAGATCGAGGAAATTGAAGGTATAGGGCCTGCCTATGCAGAAAAGCTGTCCGCCGCTGATGTCAGGACGACGGATGATTTGCTGAAATTATGCTGCGATGCCAGGGGCCGCAAATCGACCTCTGAGAAAACCGGTGTCAGTGAAGCTCAGTTGCTGAAGTGGGCCAATATGGCCGACCTGATGCGGATTTCAGGTGTGGGTTCCGAGTACTCGGAACTGCTGGAGGCCGCTGGCGTGGATACCGTCAAGGAGCTGCGTAACCGTAATGCAGAAAATCTGGCTGCAAAAATGGCTGAGGTCAATGAAACGAAAAACCTGACGCGCACGGTACCTTCAGAGAAGGTTGTTAAAGGCTGGGTGGAGCAGGCAAAGACACTTGATCCGTTGATTACGCACTAGCCTGGTAATTACTGCTAACACCCGGCGCTATATTGATACGGCGCCGGGTGTTACACAGACGACAACCGTATCCGGTAAATTCCTCACACATAGACATGACTTCGAAATACGCTAACTGTATATACTGCCGGGTATGAACGAAATTCTGAAAAATGCGATTCATGACCAGCGTGTAGCACTGGCCGCTATGCTGTCTGTGCCGCTGGCGGAGCTTGCCAGGCAGTGTGCAGATGTCTGGGGGTCACGCGAGGAGCTGGATATCGTCCTGAATGACGGTTTTCGGACTGTGCCGCACTGCCTGTTTCTCTATGCGGTTGACCCCGGCGGTATCCAGATCAGTGATAACGTCAGTATCGGTGGTCTGCTGCCGGAGCATTTCGGTCGAGATCGATCGGTGCGCCCCTACATGCGTGAAGTGGTACCACCCTGGGGATTTCTGCTGTCAGATGCCTATCTGAGTCTGCGTGTTAACCGCCCGTCACTGACTGCTTTGCAGGTCGTGCGTCGTGGTGATGACATGCTCGGGTTTATTGGCGCTGACTTTGACTTGCGTGATCTGCCAGCGCCTACCGAGCATTACGAGGAATCTGTTGACTGGCGCCAGATCAAGGGCGACCCGTCGATACGTGGCACGGTATTCCAGCAGGAGCGTGTTGAAAGCCTGATGGATCGCAACATGGATACCAACTGCGCCATTCTTGAGGATCTAATAACCGATCGTGGTCTGTTTCAGGCAGTGATTCACTTTTCCAGCAGCCGGGCTACGGTCTGGTTTATGGACGACCCTTTTCGTTACCGCATACTCGACCATGAGGCATTGAGTGATCCGGACATCTGCCTGCTATATCCGCGCTGCCTTTACCCGGCGGATGCGGCTATCCCGCAGCAGAGTGTTCCGGCTATTTTAAATGGCATGCGGCAGTTGCGCCTGGCCGATGAGACACTCTACCTGCGTTCTGCTTCCATCAATATATTTAACGGCCTGGTCAGCCTGACGTTTTCCTGTGACGGTACCCATTACATGTCCTGGCAGGAGTTCCTGGACAAGGACATGAGCTTCTGGGTTGGCTGTGCAGCTTGATTTTCAAGCTGATTTTTTCAACTTCATGGCGTTGCAGTGTTGTCGGGGAAGTTGGCGGTTATTGCCTGAACGGCAGGATCGTGGCCGCCCGGTTTTCTGCTTCTCCCTGCTTCAGCCAGGCCTCGAAGCTGTCCAGTGACCCGGTAAATTCACTCATCAGGCAACGGTTGAATAAACTGTGCAGGGAGTGTGACCTGCTCGCGTGCCTTTTCATCGCGGCGGAAAAAGATCTCTTTGGAACTCGCCATCTAATGCTGTTCTCCGCAAGTTCCTGTTGTTGCACCGGAGGTTTTACTGTTTATTGGTTAACCAGGGTCAAGTTTATCACAAGCCTGCAGGCAGACTGTTAACTGCCGGTGAGACCGGGTTCCACTTGTGAAGATGTCGGTATATGGTCGCGGTCCGCAGCGTTGATTGCTGCAACAATACCTGCTGCATCCAGGCCGCATTCGGCGAGCTGTTGCTCATGATTGCCATGGTCAATGAAGGTGTCAGCAATGGCCAGGTTGATGATGTGATTGTCGGCAGCCTGTTGCAGCAGGCATTCATTAACAGCTGAACCGGCGCCACCCTGCAATGCGTTTTCTTCAACAGTGACAATCAGCCTGTGCTCTTTTGCCATGGCAGCTATCATGTCGGTATCCAGCGGTTTGATGAAGCGCATGTTGACAACCGTTGCGTTTACAGCTTCAGCAGCTTCCAGTGCAGCAGCAACCCGGCTGCCGAATGCCAGGATAGCCACATGTTGTCCCTGGCGGACGATCTCCGCCTTGCCCACGGGCAAGCTATCCAGTGCTGCGTCAGGCAGTATGCCGCTGCCACTGCCACGCGGATAACGTACCGCAGCCGGTCCATTATACTGATAGGCCGTGGTGAGCATTTGCCGGCATTC